>DAHVFB010000089.1 GCA_027317185.1 Deltaproteobacteria bacterium | reverse complement strand
TCGCGCATTCGCTCGAGCAGTGGAAAGCGACCTCGTCGTTGTCGTGGCTGGTGGCCGCGATTGCGGAAATCTCCTCGTCGGATCCAAACGCGCCGGCGCTGATCGAGTCAGCGGATAAGATCAGGCCCGGCTCGCCCGCCTTCGCGACGGTCACCTACCATACCGCGCGGCTCCTGATCGGACTGGGTAAGACCGATGAGGCGCGAGCGAAACTTGACGCGATGCTGGGCAACCGCGATGAACTGCCGCGCTCGACGATGAACCAGATTGCGGCCTTGCGCATGAGTGTCGCGCGCAATTTGAACGAGCTGCTGGAGTATGCGCCGCGCACGCCGCTCGGGCTTACCGACGACGCCGACAGCGACGAACTGCCCTCGGAACTTGACGGTCAAGGCCTCAAGGAGCTGGTTGCCGGGCCGCTGTTCGATCAGGACGGAGCCGGCGCTTTAACGCGATGGTTACCGCTGAGCGTCCTGATGCAAGCCGCGAGCAGCCGGACTCTGCCGCCGCGCCTGCGCGGGCAGGTCGCACTCGCCACCTTTATCAGGGCGATTCTGCTCGGCAACGCGGCGGCTGCGCGCGACCTCGCACCTTTGGTGACGCAATCGTTTCCGCAACTCAAGCCGCCGATCAATGAGTGGCTCGCGGCGCAAGGTCCGGATGCGCAACGCTTCGCGGCCGCCTTCATGATGCTCCAGAATCCCGGTCTGCGTTTTTACGTCGATCCGGGCCCAGGCAGGATTACGGAGCTCGACAAGATCGATTCTCTTCGCGACAACTGGTGGCCCTCTCTGGTTGCGCAGAACTTTCAGAAGCAGACATATCCGGGGTTCCTTTTCGCGGCCCAGAAGAAATCAGCGGATGAGGAATGGCAGAAATTGTCAGCGATCAACGCCCCGAATTTCCTCTGTTCCGAGGCGATCGATTGGGCGCAGACGCACCCGAACGATGAGCGCTCGCCCGAGGCACTCTATAGGTGCCTACGAGCCGTGCACCTCGGATGCTCGAACAGCCAGGGCACCGTGCTGGCCCGATCGGCGTTTGTTCTGCTCCATCGCCATTACCCCCAGAGCAGTTGGGCCGCGACCGGCAGCCTCTGGTATAAAGGCGACGGCTGCCCTGGCTCCTAGGGCTTTCGATTGACCGCCGAGAAGTCGAGCTGCGCGGAGCCGTCTCCAAGTCGATTCCGCGGATGCGCTTGACCAGCATGAGCCCGGCATGGTGAAGGATGTTGGGATGGTACCCGTCGACGGAATTCTCGAGGGCCATCTTCCAGTTGCCCTTGTAGGCGTGTCGGAGGACGCCGCCGCGGACGACAATCTCGCCGTCCGGTGCGAGGTCAATAAACTGGTCGAGGAGCCGGACGGCTCGGCCCAGGCGGGCTCACGCTCGCGAAGAGGAATCCGCGATAGCTCGCTCACCGTCAAGAAAGTACGAGGAAACTGTAGTTAACCCACTTTCGTCCGGCGCGGGTCCGAGCCGATACCGAGTTAATCGCGCGTATCGCTGCGATCCATCTGCGCGCGGCCTCGACCTGGTCGATCGCATCCTGAATATTTACGAGACATCACTCTAATAGAGCATGCGGCCGAAACGGCCGGCGTAAGAGCCGCCATCGACCAACAGCGTGTAGCCGGTGATGTAGGAAGCATAATCCGAGGCGAGAAACAAAAAACCCTCAGCCACCGCCTCGGGCATCGCCATTCCCATCGGCATGCCCTCGCCGATTCGCGCTTCGAACTGGTCGACCTGAATTCCGTTTTCCTCGAGCGTGCGCACAGCCCCCTCGGTGCGGGTGAAGCCCGGCTGCACCCCGCAGGATCGGATACCCTCGCGCGAATGCAGCATCGCGGTGGCCTTGATAATCATCTCCTGCGCCGCCTTAGCCGCGCTGTAGGCGGGAAAGATCGCCGGATGCGTATGCGCTCCGTAATCCCCGAACAGCGACGCGGTGGCCGACAAGAGTACGCCGCCGCCCGCTTTCCGCAGCCATGGTATCGCCGCCTGAAAGGCATAGAGCGTTCCGCTGGCCAACACGTTGAACTCGCGCTGCCACTGCTCAGGTGGAAGATTCTCGATCACGAACGAGACCGGACCGAACGGCGTCGAGACCATGAGGTCGAGACCACCGAGCGCCTTCGCGGCACTGTCAACCGTGCGATGCACCTGTTGATGATCCGCGATATCGAGCTGAAAACACGGGGCTGCGCCCAACTCGGCGGCGGTCGCTTGAGCCGCTGCGCGATTCAGATCGGCGCATGCAACGCGCGCCCCTTCGTTGTGAAACAGGCGCGCGGTAGCTTGCCCGATTCCCGACCCCGCGCCAATAACCAGTGCCCGTTTGCCGTTTAGAATAGCCATCGCTATGCGTATAAGAGTCCGCCGTCGACCAGTACTGAGACGCCGGTGACATGACGGGATCGCGGCGAACATATGAACGCGGTGGCCTTGGCAATTTCGTCGGGTGTCCCCGCCCGGCCGATTGGAACGCGCGCCACCAGCCGCTCGAAAGCATCGCCGGAAATTCCAGCTTCCGCTCCGCGCTCGGCGGCGAACGCGCGCAACTGCGGACTATCGATCAGTCCCATGAAAATAGCATTCACCCGTAACCCGCGTTTCGCCCCGTGTAGCGCGAGCGATTTGGTGATCGGACCCAGCGGGGCTTTGCTCGCACCCATCAGTCCCAGGTCCGGGCTGGTAGCCAGCGCCCAATCGGTTGAAATGAAGCACAGGGCGCCGGATCCCTCGATTTCCCGTAGCGCGAGCCGGCCGGTCTCCACCGCCATCGCAGCATTGGAGGCCATCAATTCCTGGAAACGGTCGGTACTCCATTTCTCCGGCGACATGGTGGACCACTGCGAGTACGCGAGCACCACGAGGTTGAGCTTACCGAGGGCTGCGCGTGCGGCCGTAAATGAAGCCGCCACGTCCTCCACCCGGCAAAAAGAGCCCGTGCCGGAAGCGCCGCCAGTCTGATGAACGGCCGCGCCCTCGCTCCGAAAGCGGTTGGCGATCGCCTCACCGATGCCATCGGCGCCGGCCATCACCAGGCATCGGCTGCCCTCCAGTAAACCCGCCGCCAAAGTCATATCAATCATCTCGCTCATACCCGCCGATCGCCTCGCGCATCAACGCATTATCTGCGACAGGCCCGTTACGCTGCTGTACCGATGAACGTCAGTATAATCGACGCCCTGGTAGCTTTTACACTGCTGGTTATGCCCGGGCTTAAGCATCGATGACGTAAGGTGATTGTTCTGCATATCATACATAGTGATCAGGATATTGTTGCCTGCCATTTGCATCCCTTCGCCCGGCACCTCGCGCGCCAGGTTCTCCACCGGTGCGGCTTTCCATAACCTCATGCTGGTGTCATAAATATCCGTCCAGCTTCCCAGAAAACTGGCTTTGTCCAGATAGATGATTTTTTTGCCATAACAGTATCCGGCAGCCAGGGCGGGAATCCGCCGCACATCGATCACATACTGGTTGCGCACTTCCCATTTGCCGATTTTGGGGCTGGGGAAAAAGACCTGTGGGTAAAGATTCTCAAGCTTGTTCCAATTCTCAACGTCGGCGGTAGTCAGGACCAGAATGTTCTGATCGCGCAGCCACTTGGCCTGGAATTTGGTGATACCGCCGTTGAAGTCGCCGTTGCGAGCGTCATCCTGGGCGTAATCAGTGCCAATGATAGGGCTGCATCGCGCTGACGACGACAACCGCAGCGACCGGCGCAGGGCCGGAATGAATAGAAAGGTGTCTTCCGGTTTTGTCAGATCGTCATAGTAAAACGTCAGATTGGCCAGATATCGCGACTGCTCTGGCAACACGAGTTCAATATATTCGCTGTAGTCCACACCCTGAGCCAGCGGATCAACGATCGGCTGTCCGGCATCGCTTATATGAGTCAGCCGCCTATAGACCTGCACGCCCTGCTCAAAACTGACATTGTTGAAGCGGTCCACGAGCCAAAAGTCCTGGAAGCCGCAGATCAGGTAGGGTACGTAGGAATACCAGAGATCGACGAGAATCTTCCATCCTTTTTGCGGCGCCTCGGGATTCGGAAACGGCTGGCCGGCGACGTAGCCGTCGATCGTCAACCCGCCATTAGGAAGGGTGCGAATCTTCACATTTTTGCTATATCTCTCTGTGTTTTCGCGATAGGCCGCCGGCAAGGGATAGGAATGCGTCGGTCCGACAACCATCTGGAAATCCGGGGGAAAGGCCCAGTGATAATCGCCTTTGAAGAGCGCCTGCATCCCCTCCGGCATGAATTGCCTGTAGTTCTGCCAATTCTTGAGCGTGATAACCGTGCCGGGAGCAATAGCACCTTCCTGGGCAAAAACAGACGCTCCCACGGTCAACATCGCGACGACGGAAAAGAGAAATACCCTCGCGGCTGCCGCCAAAAAGCCGGGGCTGGCCAGCCTTCCTAGTCGGCTTGGTGCACATTCGCTGTCGCGATCATAATCGACGCTACGAATCATTGAAACTCCTTTCATGTGAGATACTTTCATGTGAGCAATAGCCCTCGGTCGACCACAATTTAACCCCGGCCACCGGCTTATTCCCGACATCAATTGGTAAATCATGCGATATCAGACATCCTCAGTTATCGTCGTCGACTATCGCACCGCCGGTGATCGGATTGGCTTCGAAAAACCGCGCATAGGGGAAGGTGTTGCCACGCACTTCCGGCTGTCCAAAAATCTCGACGGCCGGCGCCACCTCCATAAACATGTATGCCATCCAGAGCAGCCGCTGCTCTTCGGGCGCAAGCTGATCAAGCGGACGCGGGCCGAGGTGTCGCGCGACGGCCTCGATACGCGGCAAGATCACGCTGTAAAATGCGCCGATCGCATCCATATTGCTCGACAACCGTTTCATCCGCCGCCGCTTCTGGGTGGGGAACACCCAATCCGCCGCGAAAGGTTCCAAATCTTTAAATTCCGCCGGAAGTGTTTTCTCCGTCATTTATCCGAACCGCTTCCTTATGAGCGCGTTTCCACCATTTGCGAGACCACTTCATAGTTGTGACGGCAAGCCACTTCGTGATCGCCAAAAATGAAATTGCCGTCGGCGCGCGCTTTGAGCACGGCCTGGGTGTTCTCGATCGTATATAGGTCTTCGAGCAGAACGTCGTACAGCATCACCTTGTTGAATTCCTGGCTGATCGCATCGCCGGCGTCGCGCGGCGCCTTCATATATATCCGTACCTCATAATGAGTGTGATCGGGTGCGACCGGCCAGAACTGCATCTGAGCGTACCATCCAACACCCATCAGCAGTTCCATATTGGGGAACATAATATTGATATCGAAGGCCCAGTTCTTATCGCCCTCGGGGTTGAGCCCCGCCGCCGAAAGTGCGGCGTTTTTCTCCATATCCGGGGTGTAGGTGGACGCCACCCCCAGTTTAAAGGCCAGCGTTTCCGAGGGGCGCATACGATGATCCGGGTTGCCGTATACCGAAATCGAGCGATTGCGATCGAAGATTCGCGCCGAGGTCAGATGGGCAAAGGGATTGTCCGACCCGGCGAAGGTCGGGCGTACCGTGGTCGCATGCAGCGCAATGACATGGTAGGCCTCCTGAAAAGCGTCCAGAAACACCTTCCAGTTACCTTTGACTTCGGCGGTATAGCTGCCTACCACCGGCAGCGCGAAATCGTACCCATCGACCAGCTTGCCAAGATCGGCAAACTCCTCTTCGAGCGGACGGGCGGGATCGGGGCTGACGAAAATGAACCCGTTCCATACCCCGCAATGCAGCGGTTTCAGCGCATGCTGGTCGCGGTCGATGTTGTAGAACACCTTCTCATCGGGCACCTGCACCAGCCGGCCATGGAGGTCATAACTCCAGCCGTGAAAGTTGCAGGTAAAGCGGCTGCGCTTATGGCCGCAGGCGGTCTGCGCGACCAGATTGCCGCGATGCTGGCATACGTTATAAAACGCACGTACTTTACGGTCGGCCGCGCGCGTTACCAGTGCTGACGCATTCAAAATTGGAATGTCGCGCACCAGGTAGTCACCCGGTTCGCCGATATTTTCTTCACGCCCCACGCAGACCCACGAGCGCTTGAAGACCTTTTCACGCTCGCGCTTAAACCATTCGCTGGAAAAGTATGGCTCAATCGGAATGGGATCGTTCGAGAGACCGAAATTACTGGTGAAAAAGTTCCCGTGGTCTTTGGATGCTTTCATGCAAAATCTCCCAGCACGGCGCGATGCGCGTTGCCGACCAGCCGGTGCGGCCGAAATGCGAATTTAATCTTCGACTACCAACCGGTCCGCGGCATAATTGGCGCAATGGACATCCGTGCGACGCCAGATTTCTATGGATCGTGAGACTTCCATCGCCGACAGCATCAGCAGATAGAGGTTCCTCACCGCTGCCGGTACGTCGGCCGTATTGGACGGATATTGGTTCAAAGCCTGGATCGCCGGTTCGGCGAGAGGAAGCACGGCGTCATAAAAAGTTTTAAGATCGTCCATACTGCTGCCGATACGCTCGCGGTAACGCTCCGCTTCGGTCGCTAAAGCCCAGCGCGCGATAAACGGTTGCAGTGTCTCGAACCCCGCGGGCAGGTCATTTGTCTTCATCACGGCCTGTTCCTTTGCGTTCACTTGCCGTTTTTTACCATCCGATCCACCGTAAGATAAAAATGGCGGCAGGCGATCTCTTCGTCGCTGAACGGAATTTCGGTGAGCGCCCCCGATTCGAGGCCACGCTGCACCGGCTCGAGCGTGTCCGCATCCTCGCGAATCACGTCGCGCATCATGGCGATGGTATACTCCTGACCGACCCGCTCGCCCAAAGTTTTCGCCGGGTCCATGTAGAACACCACATCGACCCGCGTGCGGTTCACCGACAGCGGCCAGAAGGTCATGGTGATGTAGGTGCCCTTCGCCGTCAGCATCACCATGTTGGGGAACAGCGACAGGATGTCGAATGCCCAACTCGGCACCCGGTCCGGATTAACTCCCGGCGGCAGACCTTCGGCGGTGTTTTTCGCCTGTGTCGGCGTATACGAAGTCGCCGCATTATACTTGTGCGACAGACCTTCCAGCGGCCGCGGCTCCCGGCTTAAATCCGCCGGTATGGATACCGTGCGATGCAGCTTGTAAAGCCGCTTCGAGGGCAGATGCAAAAACGGATTTTCGGTGCCGGTGAACTGCCGCGCGATGTTGTTCCCATGCACGTAGGCGGCGTGGCAACCTTCGACCGAAACATCGATGAACACCTTCCAGTTGATGTTCATGTCGAATTGGTAGCCGGAGACCCGCTTCATGGTAGAAAAATAGCCGTCGTAGGTTGTCCGAATTTCACCGATGAAATCGGTCAGCGGCTGTGACGGCGCGGGATCGGAATGCACGAACACGAAGCCCTCCCAGACTTCGCAGGCCATCGGCATCAGCCCGGTGCGGGACCTGTCGAGCCCGACGAAAAACTGTTCGTCGGGAACGTAGGCCAGTCGGCCCTGGGTGTCATAGGTCCAGCCATGAAACAGGCAGGGGAAGCCCGCTTCGCAGGCATTGCCCCGCGGCGTCGCGGCCACCTGATTGCCGCGATGCTTGCACATGTTATGGAAGGCGCGCAGCTTGCCATCGTCGCCGCGTACTACAAGCGCGGAAGTGTCCAGCGGCGGCATATCCCTGACGAAAAAATCTCCCGGCTTTTCAGCTTCGTCCACCCGGCCCACGATTAACCAGCAGCGGCGAAACACGCGTTGCCGTTCGGCCTCGAAGTACTCGGGCGAGATGTAAGGAGTTACCGGCAGGGGCTTGGTGCCAACCTCCGGGTATCGTGCGGCCCATTCGTAGTTCACGCCTGTGGCTGCTGCCATTTCTCGGCCTCCGTGCTCAAAGCTCCGCGCCGTCGATGATCTTCAACCGGCTGGAGTCGAATCCCCAATGCACTTCCGTCGCGCCTATCACCTCGACCGCGCGCGAGGCCTCCATGTAGGCGAGCATCAGGTACAGCAGCGTCCGGTCCGAGGCGGGGAGCTCCGCCAACCCCACCCGGTTCAGATATTTCATGATCGCTTCGAGCCGCGAGGTGATCGCATCATAGAACTCGCGCACCTCGTCCATCGTGGAGCGCACCCGATGCTGGTAGCGTCCATGGCGCGAAACGATCGCCCAGGTTGCGGCAAATCTCTCCAGATCGCGAAATTGCTCGGGAAAGCCTGCGCTCATCTTAATCCCCTGCGGTTAATTCCCAACCATGGTCAGTCGGCGCGCACGTGCCGGTCTATCACTTCGAAGCTGTGGCGTGCGGGAATTTCCTGGTCGGAGAGCCACAGCCCGGACGTCGCGCCGGAGCGAAACATCGCCTGTGCGGGTTCCAGCGCCGCCACGTCCTCGCGAACGATGTCCCGGAAATTTGCCTCGAAATATTCCATCGCCAGCAATTCGCCGGCGGTGCGCGGCGGCTGGCGATAAAAGTTCACTTCCATTCGCGACCGCTGCGCGTTTACCGGCCAGAATCCGAGTTGCAGGTACCAGGTCGGGGTCACCATGAGCAATTCGGTGTTGGGAAACAGGAAATGCAGGTCCGCACCCCAGCTCGCGTCCTTGTGCGTGTTAAGCCCGCCGTAATCGGAGCGGGTCGGGGACGGCGCGAACCGCGCGCACAAATCGATAGCGGGCGGCAGTTGATGGTCGGACTTCGGTTTGCCGAATACCGACATCGAGCGATGACGATCGAACAGCCGCACTGACGAAAAATGGTGTCCAGGGGTGGGATCGTCCGGCAGTGCGGGCGGCGCTTCGCCCCGCAGCGCTGCGCGGCGCTCGACTTCCCATCGCGAGACCGTGCCGCGGTCGGCCACCGTATCCTTGTGCACCGCGATAACGTGATAAGCCTCCTGGTACGCCTCGGCCAGAAACTTCCAGTTGGCGCCCAGCTCGACCTCATAGGTGGCCGCCAGTTCCATTCCGGCGAACGGAAAACCGGCAACCTGGGCGTCCATCTCCTTACCGATAAACGCCGTCAGGCTCTCGCGCGGCCGCGGGTCGGTATTTATAAAAATGAAGCCGTTCCAGGTGTCGCAAGCGAGTCCTCTCAGACCCAACTCATCCTTATGCAGATCGGTAAAGCATTCCTCGTCTGGAACCCGAATCAGACTTCCGCTCAGATCGTAGGTCCAGCCATGGAAGCCGCAGGTAAAGGCTTTCCCCAGCTTGCCGCACGACTTGGCCAGCACGCGGTTACCGCGATGGCGGCAACTGTTATGGAAGGCGCGCAGCTTGCCGTCATCGCCGCGCATCACGAACACCGAGCTTTCCAATACCGCTAGGTCCTTGTTGAAGTAGTCGCCGGGTTGCGCGAGTTGCTCCACCCGGCCAACCATGAGCCACTGCCCACGGAAGACTCGTTGCTGCTCGCGCCGATAGTAATCCTCAGAGTAGTACGGCTCGATCGGGACGGTGCCCGGCTTCAAATCGGTGTACGTGTCGCTGAACAGTCTCACCGTTACACTCTCCGTCGCGCGTAAATTTCACCGCGCGCCATCTTTACCGCGTCGGCGCCGGCAACCCTAAACCGTCGCGGCTCGCCCGAACCTGCGGGCGTGCCGGTACCGGCGAATTAGAATCTGCGCGGGGTTGGAGGCCTAAGCGCACACGCGCATAAGCATGGGCTGTGCCATTCTAAAAAACATACTGAATCACGGTTGATTTTGTATGCGGCTCGTCGCGTCTTTCAAAAATTATTAATAAAAATATAATAAGAGGCGATTTTTATGATTAATCCGCGGTCCGGTTTTTGGTCCCGCCTTCGCATTACCCCGAACAGCGGAACAATCTGGTTCGATGATCAGCGAATCGCGATGCTCAGCGTGCGGGCGTTTACTGAACTGCGCCGCAAGCTAATCGAAGGCATCGGCCCCGCCGAATCCCGAGTGATCTTCTGGTCCATCGGCTACAGCGAGGGCAGCAAGGACGCCCACCTGGTGCGCAAACTACGGCCCGGCCTTGAAGCCAGCGCAGCGATTGCGGATGCGATCGGCCTTGTCGAGGTGGCCGGATTCGCCTCGGGCGAGGTCCTGCGAAGCACGGTAGATGCTTCGCGGGGTCAGTATCAGGGTGAGATTACATGGCGCGATTCGGTGGAAGCCAGTGTTCAGCTTGAACTCTCCGGAATTACCGTTGAACCGGCCTGCTGGATCCTTACGGGTCATATTTCCGGCTACGTCAGCGGCCTGATTGGCCGCCCGATCGCCTTTCGCGAGGTGGCCTGCCGCGCGATGGGAAATCCCGCATGCCGGGCCGTCGGTAAATTGGCCGAGGCCTGGGAGACACCGGATGAAATCGCCGAAGTGGTTCACTTCCCCGTCACCGGAAATATCGAAACTGACGCGTCGAAGCCGTATCAGCCAATTGGATGCGCTCCGAGTTTCGCTTCGACCCTTCACCTGATAAGGAAAGTGGCGCCCACCGAAGCTGCGGTTTTGCTGTTGGGTGAAACCGGCTCCGGCAAGGAAATCCTCGCGCGGCAGATTCACGGGCTGAGCCGAAGGTCGGGAAAACCCTTCATCGCAGTGAACTGCGCGGCTTTTCCTGAAAGCTTGATCGAGGCGGAATTGTTCGGCGTGGAGCAGGGAGCATATACCGGCGCTTCGTATGCGAGACCCGGCCGCTTCGAACGTGCAAACGGCGGTACGCTTTTCCTGGACGAGGTAGGCGCGCTCTCGCTGATATCCCAAAGCAAGCTTCTGCGGGCATTGCAGGAATCCGAGATAGAGCGGGTGGGCGCCACTACCGTACGCAAGGTGAACGTGCGGGTCATTGCGGCAACCAACGCGAATTTACGCGATGCAATCCAGAGCGGAGCTTTCAGAAGAGACCTTTATTTCAGGCTGTCGACCTTCCCTATTGAGGTCCCGCCGCTGCGTGAGCGCGAGGAGGATATCCCGCTGCTCATAGAGTACTTTATCAGGCGCTACTCCTGGCTCCATAACAAGCGCGTCACCGGCATCACCACCGCCGCCACGGATATGCTGGCGCGCTATGATTTTCCAGGCAACGTTCGCGAGCTCGAACACATGATTGAACGGGCGATAATTCTGGTCGAGGATGACCATCCCATCGTGCTTTCTCACTTCGCCTCATTTGGATCGAGCATAATGGCGGAGAATCGTTCGCCCGTCGCAGGGCATCCTTCTGAAAATGACAGCCAGCGGTTATTGGAGCGGTTGGCGAGCGCGGGCGTGACCGTTTCCGAAGCTTCGAGCGCGTTGATCGGCGCGGCACTAAGGCGTGCGGGGGATAACGTCACTGAGGCGGCCCGAATGCTCGGCATGAGCCGCGCTCAGGTGGCTTACTGGCTCAAGCAGCAAAAGGTGAAGCCGAACGGCGATTGACGTTTGCGTCTGATCTTGCTGGTTTGCTTCGCTTTGCTCCTGATGGCGACGCCACCGTCATACACCTATCTTCCATTCGGTAGATTCACTTGGCCGCGAACAATCTCGTCGACGACACCTCCTGGTCAGATAGAGTTAGTGACGTTATTGCACCCGATCGCAGAACTGACTGGGTATTCTCCAGAGTGATGAGATCTTCACGCTGAACGTCTCGCGCGAAGGCCTTCGAAAAGTGTTGGGAGAGCAACTCTCCCGCATTCTTTGGCGCCGCCATGTAATGATCCGTCTGCCAGATTGTGCGGTCCGCCGCGACTGGCCAGAAGTGATAGGTAACAAATGGCATGGCGCGCATCGTGGCGATATAGAAGTTCGGGAACACTACATAGATGTCAAACGCCCAATTGGCGTCGCGGGTAGGATTAACGCCCCGCGGCAGCTTTTGCATGTCCAGGTGCTTATTCTTTTTGAGCGCGGTGAATACGTTGCCGGTGCGTCTGAAAAGCACTTCGGCGACACCCGTTGGCTCATGATCTGGATTACCCTCAATCGACAGGGCGCGATGCCGCTTATAGAGCTCAACACCTAGTAGATGGGCGAACTGATTATTATTCCAGGCAATCTGATCAGGGTAGGCCTTTCCGTGCAAAAACGGAGCATGATAAGCCTCCTGAATGCGTCCAACGCCACCTTCCAATTCACCCTGACATCGGCCCGATAACTGATACGCTTATAGCCTTCGAAGACATCTGCAATTTCACCGATCCACTCGTGGGATATGTACGGTTCCACCGGAATTGGGCCGGTTCCCAGGTTGTATTTTCTTGTGATCCCTTTCGGCCGCGTCTCCATCTCACTTCCCTCCATTCGCTCTTGGCCGTTGTCGCCGTGTTCAGACGCGATCGTTCACCAGAAATTCCACGCGGTCGGCATCAAACGCGTTGGGAGGTCGGGCCGATGATACAACCTCGACTGCATGCGCGATTTCCATAAGCGACAGGGTGATCCGCAACAGCCGCTTTGCATCGTCGGGCATCCGATTCAGGGGAATCGGATCGAGATAGTCGATGATTTCATCCAGACGCGGGCGCATGGTCTTGTAGAGGTCATCCAGTTCAGCCATGGAGCTTGCGCGCCGCACTCGATTTCGCTCAAGCTCAGTAGTAAGTCCCCATTTTGGAACGAACCGCTCGAGATCCTTGAATTCCGCAGGGAGACTCAAAGTTTCTATCGGGTCACCGCTCATTCAACACTCTCCATGTAAATGACCGATCGCATCCATCTAACCAAACCGCCGCCAGCATGCCGCAAGGTTAGGGCAACCGACGGTGTCGTAATGTTTGTCAGGGCGTCGATAGAGTCTCGTACGCTTCCTTCCGAACCGTGTTAACCGCGCTTTGGTATCCCTTAAGACTAGTAGCAACCATCTGGGCATCCGCGCTTGCCATGTGAGCGACCACTCTCAGGTCGCTTTCCAATGGAATCATGTGGCGGAAATCATCGCCTTTCGGGTCCTTGCGAGATTCCATATCCAACCGATACCCTCCGCTCGCGACCGCAACGCAGAACGAGCCCCAAGTCGGCATCTTTGGCACGATGATCCGATCTCCTGCTCTGATCTCAGTCATCTGCCGAAGAATCCAATACCGCTGTTCGGCATCATTTCGAGCAATTTTCTCTCCCCAACACTCCTCTCCTCGGCGGCGATAGCGGTCACACCACTCGCTCATCTTCTCAGGGGTATGCTCGCCCCGTGGTAGTTCCATCTCGCTGAGCCCCCACCCCTACCGCAACCGGTCTTCCTGCACCTCGTCCCAAACCCATTCTTTCTGATCATCTGCCGTCCGGATAATGAAATATGCCGCCATTTGCCCGGTCCCTTCGCTAGGCGTTTCGCCGCCGAACCTGCTCGATACCGTTTAGTAAACTCCCGCCTATCCCGCGAATCAAACTCCTCCGAAAAGCGGTGGCGCTCGCTCCACTGGCGCGGCGCGCCACCGGCTGGCGCCGAACGCTTCGCTTGTCACGCCGTGCAGCGCTCCGCTTCACGCGTCCCGGAATCCAGCGCGCGCCGTCAGGTTCGAGTGAAGGGCGCGCGCCTTCAAAATGTTCGCGCAGACCAATTAGCGGGCGCGTCCCGCCCCTCCGGAAAAGCGGACGCCACGAACTCGCTCCTAGAAACCGCCATTGTGGGTTTTCGTAATTAAGACATTGTGGCTTTTGATGACATTTCTATACCCCTGAGATATTCTGCAGTTGGAGGCGGCGGCTGCTGGCGCTGATGAACGCGGATGAAGAGTTTCGGTCAAGTGCTTAGGGACGCTCGGAAAAAAGCCGGGCTTACGCAGAGAGAACTTGCCGCGCGCTTGAAGCGTGAAGACGGGCGTCCAGTGGACCCTCCATATCTTAATGCTGTGGAACATGATCACCGTTATCCGCCCGATGACTACCTAATCGAGCAGATGGCAAAGATTGTCGGCATCTCGCCCGATGTGCTGTACTTCCACGCGAACCGGCAGCCCCCGGACGTGAAGACCGAGGCCAACCAGGAGCGCGTCGAAGCCGCCTATCGCGCGTTCCGCAGCGCGCTGGGAGTAAAACTGACCGGCAAACGGAAATGAAGCTGCTTCGCGATCCGCTAAGACGTCCGATCAAGCGTCTCTACTTTAAAACGGAAGAGCTTGACGAGCGCTGCGAGTGGATCATCACGGAATTCATGGACCACCGCTCCGGCGGCTTCAGACTGCCAATCCCTACCGACGATATAATACGCATGATCGAGGCCGAAGCCGACGACCTCGACCTGTATGCCGAGATCCCTGAAAGCGTGGACGGATGTTTGCCGGTTCCAGAATTCGCGAAAGCAGCAGAAGCAATTCAAAGAGAGTCGCCGAGGAAGCACAGCGGAAGCGGCGCCATGACCTCGAGTTAGGGATCAATCGGCTCACGAAGCCGCAGGCCACGCCGCTCTTCAAAGTTGCAGCTCAGCGTGTGATTGAAGACAAACGCCGTCGACGATCTCGCAATACCGGTGAACTTTATAAGTATGCACTCAAACCGATTGTCGAGATATTCGGGGGCAAGCTGGTTTGTGACATTTCGCCTGAAGAGATTCGCTCGTATCAAACCAGACGTTTGGCCACCGGATTATCGGCGCGAACCGTAAACATCGAAGTTGGCGCACTTCGCACCGTGCTAAAGACTCATAGGCTATGGGCGCCAATGGCCGATGCCGTCGAGATGCTACGCGAGCGCAAGGATGTGGGCCGGGCACTAAGCTATGCAGATGAGAAAAAATTGATCGAAGCTGCCGGAAAAAGCAGATCTCCTGCGCTGCTGCCGCTTCTCATAGTCACTCTGGACACGGGACTTCGCGCAGCCGAAATCCGAGCGTTGCAACGAAGGGATTTAAGTCTTGTCTGGAAAAACGGCGTGATCGAGAGCGGGTTCATCACGGTACCGAAATCCAAGACTGAAGCCGGAACAGGACGCACGATTCCGCTGAGCCGCCGCGCGTCCGCTGCGCTGACCCTATGGTTGGCTCGATTTTCTCAAACCGATCCGGCCACATTCGTATTTCCACGCCATTCGGTGGGCCTGATCGGCCACAAACGCGAGCCTCACGTACACGGACTTCGCTTCGACGAACCGATTGGAGAATGGAAAAAAGCGTGGAAAGATTCCTGCACCGCGGCTGGAGTACGTTACCGCTGGCACGATCTTCGCCATACGTTCATTACCCGCCTAGCGGAGCGGCCGGAGATTTCCGAGCAGACGATCATGAGCTTGGCCGGGCACGTCTCCCGCTCTATGCTCGCCCGATATAGCCATATTCGGAATCAGACGAAGCAATCGGCGATAGAAGCGCTCGAACGAGAGGCTTCGGCAGCCATTTTAGCAGAAAAGTCCCCACAGTCTGCTTCAGACGAAAGGCCGATTCTCAACTGAGTCCGGCAAAACGTTGGTAAAGTATGGGGAATTATTGGTGGACGCACCAGGACTTGAACCTGGGACCTCTTGCATGTGAGGCAAGCGCTCTAACCAAGCTGAGCTATGCGTCCACTGGAAGATGGATTATCGCGCCGCGATGCGCGTTCGGCAAGAGCATCATGAATTGAAAATCAGCGAGCAATGCGGGCTGGCTCGGCTGAGCTGGACTCCAGCCGCCGGCCCAGCAGTTCGACCAGTTTTTCCGCCGGCGCTCGCGACACGTCGATCGTGGCGAAGCCGGCCGCCGCGGCATGGCCGCCGCCGCCAAAGGTGCGCGCAAGTTCCGACAGATCGACCTCGCAGTCGGCGCTGCGCCTTAAGCTCACGCCCTGACTACGTAGATCGAACAGCGCCACCACCGTGCGCACGCATCCGGCATAAAGCCGCGCAGCCACCTCGCTACTGTATCCGAAACACGAGGCGGCGCGGACCGCGATCCCATTATGCAACTGACGCTCGACCATGGTGGCGCTGGCGATCTCGAAACTGTGCGCCATCCCGGCCCGCCCGGCCTCGAGCGCGGCCTTGAGCCGGCGGGTCATCCGCGGCTCTTTCAAGCGCATAATCTCGCGATAGGATTCCATTCCACCCAGCGTCTGCACCGCCAGCGCCCAATCCGGTGACGCGGGTATTTTATGCACCCAGCGATCGTGATCGTCGGCGATCATCGCGAACGGCGTGAAGCTTTCGAAATTTTTGCGCGCTTCGGGAGTGAGGGCGCGCGCCTTCATCTTAAGATAATTAAGCGTCAGCCGCGCCGCCGAATAGCGCTCCGACAGCACCCGCCCCTTGAACGGCACTTTGAACTCCGGGGCATCCGCGCGCGAGACCGCCGTGCGATGGTGATCGATCCAATAAATCTGCACACCGCTGCGCGCGATCGCCGACAGATGCTCGCCGGTCGCGGGCGAGTTCCACGACAGGTCGGTGATCCACAGTTCATCGGGGCCGCCTTCATCGCGCGGCTTGATGCCGCACAGAGTGCGATCGCTGTCCTGGTTGGCGGCGAGCGTGGTCTTCAACCGATTGCCCGCATAAAAACGGGCCACCGAAGCTGCCGCGATCACGCCGTCCAGGCACGATGGGCCATGACTGACAATCTGTATGGTTCTGCGTCCGCTCGCTGTCATTGCCAAAGATACTAAATGATTCGGGCACTGGCGGCGAATCGGCTGCCGCCATGGATGAGGTGAAGCCATCGCGTCACCGTGCTAGATTACGGTTGAACAAAGTGCGGTAATCGATCCATGAACACTCGCATGAACGCTTGGCGGAAGCTTATTTAACTTGCCAGTGACTCCGCGCATCCTTGACCGCTCCGAGCATCCGATATCCCGCCGCGATATCGACCCCAACGTACTGAAGGTGCTCTACCGCCTGGTGAGCGCCGGCCATATTGCGTATCTGGTTGGCGGTGGGGTGCGGGATCTGATGCTGGGACGGCGGCCGAAAGACTTCGACGTCGCCACCTCGGCGCATCCTAGCGAGGTGCGCGAGCTGTTTCGCAATTCGCGGTTGATCGGACGCCGGTTTCGGCTGGTGCACGTATTCTTCGGTCCACATAATATCGAAGTCGCAACTTTTCGCCGCCGCAGCGAGGACGTGGTCGAGGACGGCGATCTGATGATTCGCCACGACAACACTTTCGGCACGCCTGAAGAGGATGCCTTCCGGCGCGACTTCACGGTCAACGCGCTGTTCTACGATATCCGGACTTTTCAGGTGATCGATTACGTTGGCGGGGTCGAGGATCTGCGGCATCGTCTGGTGCGCACGATTGGCGATCCGGAAATCAGGCTGCGTGAGGATCCGGTGCGGATGATCCGCGCGATTCGGCAGTGCGCACGCTTCGATTTCCAGATGGAAGCCGCCACCGAGAGCGCGATGACGCCCTGCCGCGAAGATCTACGCAAGGCCGCGATGGCGCGGCTGGTCGAGGAGACCTACCGCACGCTCGGGATGAGCGGCGCGGCGCGGGCGCTCGAATCGATGCTGAAATTCGGACTGCTCGACACTCTGTTGCCGCATCTGGCGGAGCATTTGTCCGTCGAACTTGCGCAATCCGGGCAACTGCGCACGGCGCATAATCTGGCC
>DAHVFB010000088.1 GCA_027317185.1 Deltaproteobacteria bacterium | reverse complement strand
TGCACTGTTCCTGATTGTGCTGGTGAGCGAATACGTGTCGCATCGCTACAAGCCGGGTTCGGTGCTGGTGCTGGAGCTCGATGGGCCGCTACCCGAGCGCGGCAGCCAGTCGCCGCTGGGGCTGTTCAATTCGCCGGGCGCGTCGCTCAACGTGGTGCGCACCGCATTGAGTACGGCGGAGCGCGATCCGCGGATTGTTGGCCTCGCGATCAAGGTGGTCGATCCGCAGATGGAGCTGGCGCAGGCGCAGGAGCTGTGCGCGATGATTTCCGAGTTCAAGGCGCACGGCAAATGGACGACCGCCTACATGGAATCGGCGGGCGAGGACGGCTTCGGCAATCTGCCGTACCTGGTGGCGAGCACTGCCGACGAAGTCTCGATGATGCCGCAGGGCGAGATGAACCTGCTGGGCGTGGGAATGCGCGAGGTGTTTGCGCGCGGACTGCTCGACTGGATCAAGGTGACGCCTAATTTCGCGGCGATCGGCAAGTACAAGAGCGCGGCGAATATTTTCACGGAAAAGGATTATACGGCTGGCCAGCGCGAGGAAGATGAGGCGCTGGCGACGAGCATGTTCGAGCAGATCACCAATGCCGCCGCAGCCTATCGCCATCTCGACCCGGCCGCGATCCGGGCGATCGTGGACCGCGCGCCGCTGACCGCGGCCGACGGCCTCAAGGCACATCTGCTGGATCGGCTCGAGTACGAAGATCAGTTCGACGATCGGGTCAAGCATTACCGCGGCGAGCATCACGAGCTGGTCGACTATGATTCGTACGCGCGGCCGCGGATGTGGCCGCTTGGGCGTGGCGGCGGGGAGATCGCGGTAATCTATGGTGTAGGCGCGATCCAGCGCGGGCAGGGCGGCTTCGATCCGATCCTGTCGCCGGGATCGGAAGCGATGGGCTCCGACGATCTCATAGCGGCGTTCAAGAACGCCCGCGAGGATGACGACGTGCGCGCGGTGATCTTTCGTATCGACTCGCCCGGCGGATCGGTCATCGCGTCGGAGCTGATCCGGCGCGCGGTCGAGCTGACGGCGGCGAAAAAGCCGGTGGTGGTGAGCATGTCGAGCTACGGCGCCTCGGGCGGCTACTGGGTGGCGACCCCGGCGGCCGAGATTATCGCCGACCCGGGGACGATCACGGGATCGATCGGAGTGCTCGGCGGCAAGTTCAATATCGCCGGCGGGATGGCCGCGATCGGCATCAACAGCGACGCGATCGCGCGCGGCGCCAACGCGCTGATGTACGATTCGTTCAGCGATTTCACGCCGGCCCAGGAGCAGATCTTCAAGGACCAGATCCTGGGCGGCACCTATCAGTATTTTCTTGCGCTGGTGGCCAAGCAGCGCCACATGACGGTCGACCAGGTCAATGCCGTCGCGCAGGGCCGCGTGTGGACGGGCGAGCAGGCGCTGCAGGTCAAGCTGGTCGACAAGCTCGGCGGCTTCAATCTGGCGCTCAAGGAGGCCAAGCGCCTGTCGAACATCGATCCGCAAGCGCGCGTGCAGATCGAGGATCTGCCGGAGGCGCCGAGTCTCGTGAGCCGGCTGCTGAGCGGGCAGGTCTATGGTGTCGAGCGCGCGCAAGCCGGGATTCCGCGCACGCTGGAGCCGCTGGTGTGGCTGATGCGCGAGGCGGCGGCGCGGCATACGGCGATGGGCGAGGTCTATTGTCCGTTGGTTCCGGTGATGTAGCGGCGATTCAGCGGGCGCGCGCGGCCGCAGTGGCGTCGGCCGCCGGTGCGCATCGCGGAGGGAGCATGAATATGGAAAATCAACTCGAGGTATTTCTCAACAGCCTGGGCGAAGCCGAGCGGGCGGGCGGGCGGATCCTGCATGAATTGACCGAGCAGGCCGAGTCGCTGGAACTGCGCGAACTGCTCAAGAAGGCCGGCCACGACGAAGGCTACTACGCCGGTGAACTCGCCGCGCATGTGCGCCGGCTGGGCGGCACGCCGTCGACTAAGACCGGCGACTTCGTCGAGAAGGTGCGCGCGGTCGGCGACTTCAAGGGGCGGCTTGAATTGCTCAATCGCGGCCAGCGCTGGGTGGTGCGCAAAATCGGTGAGCAGATGGCGTCGATCGGCGACGCGCGCCTGCGCGCCTTTCTGAGCGTGATGGCCGACGGCCACGACGTCAATATCGGCGCGCTCGAAAAGGCCCTCGCGGCCGGCCTGATCTAGCGGCGGCCGCGGCGTCAGCGCGCGGCGCGAACTGATCGACTGCGCCGCGCGCCGCGGCCGTCGGCTCAGCGATGGATCAGCCAGCGGACGATAAACGCGAGCACCAGCAGCGCGCCGAACTCGAACTGGATTTGCCCGGAGAGCGCCATCGCACGATTGTGGCGCTCGGGGTCGGGACCGTCCGCGACCAGCCGCACCTCCTCGCGCGCGTGCGGCGCGCTGAATGCGACGGCGAGCGCGAGCCACGGCAGTGTCCCGACGATCACGCCGAGCAGGATCACCAGATAGGCGCCGAGGTTGGAGAATTTCAATTCGGCGACCGCGGCGGTGCGCCCGATAATCACGGCCATCGTACGCTTGCCGTGCGCGCCGTCATTATCGATATCGCGGAGATTGTTGACCTGCAGCACGCCCGAACAGAGCAGGCCAATTGGAATCGAGACGAGCAACGCGATCCACGAAAAATGCAGCGCCTGCACATAGTACGCGCCGAGCACGTAGCCCGGGCCCATCAGGGCGAAGACCATGAAATCGCCCAGGCCGCGGTAGGCGAGACTGAGCGGCGCGCCGGTGTAGAAGTACGAGCCGAGCACGCCGATGAGGCCGAGGATGAAGATCGGCCATCCGCAGATCAGGGCGACCGCCAGACCTAAGAGCGTGCCCGCGGCAAAGCAGGCGAGACCGCCGGCGAAAACCTGATCGGGTGTGAGGTAGCCGCGCTGGATCACCAGGCCGGGGCCGAAATTTTCCGGCGATTGCCAGTCGGGCGAATCGGTACCGCTCTGGAAGTCGTAGTAGTCGTTGACCATGTTGGCGCCGGCCTGCAAGGCCATCGCGGCGCCCGCCGCCATCAGGTAGCGCCACGGCGAGAAGGCGTTGGCGGCGTAGAGCGCGGCGAACGTGCCCACCGAGACGCACATGAAGGGCATCCCGAGCGTCCACGCGCGGCTCGCCTGCAGCCATACCGCGAGCGTACCGGGACGGGCCGGTTGTTGAATTGTCGCGCCGTCTGCATGGTCCATAATGACCGGGGCCTCCCTCAGCGAGTTGCGCTGAACGGTCGATATATTAGGGCGTCAGGGCGCGCGGTCAAGCCGCCGCGGATGGCGCCGAGCGCATCGCGGTGAGATCGACGACGGCGCGACCCAAAAACGGGCGGCGGACGATCGCGATAATCGTCCGCCGCCCGCGTGGTTAGTCGGATGAGCGCGCGCGGCGCTCGTCCTCAAGTGTTCGCTCGCGCTACCTACGCGCGCAATGCGTCGAGCGAGACCAGTTGATCGCGCTTGGTGCCGGCCGTGAACGGGCGCGAACCGGGTATGCGCTCGAAGCCGTCGACGATGCCCAGCTCCTTGCCGATCTCGCGCACGGCGGGCAGCACCTCCTGCCCGAGCAGCCGGATACTGGTCATGCGATCCTCAAAGCTCACCGGACCCTGGCTCTGAAAGACGCCAAAGGTGCCCGGGCGCAGCACTTCGAGAATCTTGCGAATCTTCGGAATGACCGACTTGGGCGTACCGGCGATAATCTGCAAGCCCTCGACCGCCTTGGGGTAGCTCTTGTAGATCGCGGCACGCGCTTCGTCGACGGTAGCCTCGCCGCGGGCCATCCGGCGGCGCGTGCTGTCGGCGACCTGCTGCAAATTCGTCGGCTCCTTGGGTTCGTTCGAGCGTCCGAGCTGCTCCGCGCTGACGCCCAGGAAGCCGCCCGAGCCGGCGGTCATCGTGCGCGCCAGCCGGCGCGTCGCCTCGCGCGAGTTGTAGCCCGGCGGCAGGGTGTGCTCGGGGCGCGAGAACGCGCCCTGTCCACCGCCGAACAGATGCGCCCGGCCGAGCTCTTCGGCCTTTTCCTCGGTCTCGGCGACGACCACATGCTGCAGGTAGCCGAAATTCTCCGAGCCGGCGACGTAGCCCAGCTTGGCCGCCGTGTCGCCGTAGATATTCCACAGCTCTGCCGTCGCCGACAGCGCGGTGCCCAGTCCCAGGTAGGGGTAGCGATGCTCGGCGCACCAGACCACCGTCTCGGGGCTGAGCACGCCCGGAATCATGATCGGCGGATGCGGCTTCTGATAGGGCAGCACCCACGGATTCACGTAGCGATAGTTGAAGTGCTTGCCCTCCCAGCGGAACGGACCGGGACGCGTCCAGGCCGCGAGGATGAGGTCGTGGGCCTCGTTGAAGCGCTCGCGGTTGTAGGCCGGATTGGCCTGGTTGAAGATCTGCTCGCTGCCCGCGCCGCGGACCCATCCGGGCACCAGCCGGCCGTGCGAGATGCAATCGATGGTCGCCAGCTCTTCGGCGATGCGCAGCGGGTTCTTGAAGGTCGGCAGCGGATTGCCGAGCAGCACGATGCGCGCGCGCTTGGTGATGCGGGCCAGGATCGAGGCCTCGACGTTCATCACCGCGCCCATGCAAAACGGCGTGCCGTGATGCTCATTGAGCATGATCGAGTCGAAGCCGACGTCCTCCGAGTAGACCATCTCGTCGAGGTATTCGTTGTAGAGCTGCGAGCCCTTTTCGCGATCGAAAAAGCGGTTGGGGACGCCGAAGAATCCGCGATTCTTGATAACTTCATCTTCGGGAACGTCGCGGTACGGCCGCTCGGTAAAATACATCAGATTCATAATCTCATCTCCTGGCCAGCGCTGGCGCGCCGTCCGTCCAGTTTGCGTGCCGCCACCAGGGGCGCGTTACACCCGCACCGATTCGTCGCGCTTGGGCGCCCGCTTGAGCGCCTCGAGGTCGACCAGCGAATCGTACTGCGTGCCGGCCGTGTAGGGACGCGAACCCGGCTCGCGCTCGAAGGGGTCGACGATGCCGAGTCCCTTGGCGATCTCGCGCATCGCCGGCAGCACCTCCTGGCCCATCAGGCGGATACTGGTGAGGCGCTGCTGGGTGGTCAGGGGCCCTTGCGCCTGGAACAGGCCGAAGACCCCGGGCCGCAGCACTTCCATGATTAGCTTGAGCTTGGGAATGACGGTCTTGGGCGTGCCGATGATGATCTGCAGGCCGTCCTGCGCCTTCTGATAATTGCGGTAGATCTTCTCTTTGGCCTCGGCGATGCTGATCTGGCCCTTGCGCAGGCGGTCGCGCGTATCGCCACCCGGTTTGGGGATGCCGATATGCGGCACGTCGCCGCTCTGCGACTCCTTGAGCTTGTCCGACGTGATGCCCAAAAAGCCGTAGTCGGTCGCCTGCTTCGCCAGGCGCCGCGTCGCCTCGCGCGAGTTGTAGCCGGGCGGCAGCGTATGCTCGGGCCGCGAGAAATTAGCCGCACCGCCGCCGAACATTGCGCACTTGCCCTGCTCCTGCGCTTCGGCTTCGGTCTCGGCGACGTGAATCTGCTGCAGGTAGCCGAAGTTCTCGGTCCCCGCCATGTAACCCTCGTCGGCCGCGGTCTGGCCGTAAAGGTTCCACAGCTCGACCGTCGATTGCAGGGCGGTGCCCAGCCCGATGTAGGGATAGCGATGCTTCGCGCACCAGACCACCGTCTCGGCGCTGATCACGCCGGGAATCCAGATCGGCGGACGCGGCTTCTGATACGGCATCACCCACGGATTGACGTAGCGGAAATTGAAGTGCTTACCCTCCCAGCGGAACGGGCCGGGCTTGGTCCAGCAAGCCATCACGAGGTCGTGAGCCTCGTTGAAGTATTCGCGGTTGTAGGCCGGATTGGCCTGGTTGAAGATCTGCTCGCTGCCCGCGCCGCGGACCCATCCGGGGACCAGCCGGCCCTTGGAGATCAGATCGATCTCGGCCAGCTCCTCGGCCAGCCGCACCGGGTTTTTTACCACCGGCAGCGGATTGCCGAGCAGCACGATGCGGACCTTCTTGGTGATGCGCGCGAGGATCGCCGCCTCGACGTTCATCACCGCGCCCATGCAGAACGGGTTGCCGTGATGTTCGTTGAGCATGATGCCGTCGAAGCCGACCTCCTCGGCATAGACGTCTTCGTCGAGGTACTCGTTGTAGAGCCGCGCGCCGACCTGGGCGTCGTAAAAGCGATTGGGCACGCCGAAGAAACTGCGGTTGATGATGACTTCGTCTTCCGGCACGTCGCGGTACGGACGTTCGGTGAAATACATTATGTGCATCGTTGGACTCCTTGCCTCACGTCCGTCTCAGACCAGAAATTCGCGCACCAGCTTGATGAACTCGGCCGACTTTTCGATCTCCGGCCGATGGCCGCAGTGATCGAAGATGGTCAGTTTTGCATCGGTGTTCTTGAGCGCGCTCTTGTAGGCTTCTCCCACGCTCACCGGCACGGTCGCGTCCTCGCGTCCCCAGATGATCTGAGTCGGCAAGCCGCGCACCCCTGCGAGAAAATAGGGCAGGCTCGGGTTGTGCAGAATGGGATCCCATGCGATGCGGGCGCTTTCGGTGCGCGCGTCCTCGAACGCCTCGAACTGCTCGGGCGTGCGCTCGCCCCCGTACATCTTGCGGAATTCAGGCGTGGCCGCGATGTCCAAGACCGTCGCGTTGAGCTGGGTGCCGATGGTCACGGCGAAGATGTCGAGGATCTCGCCCTCGGGCGCTTTGATCCCCGATGGCGCGACCAGCACCATCTTGCGGAACTGCTTGCTGTTGGCGGTAGCCATCTCGGCCGCGACCCATCCGCCGAGCGAAAAGCCGACGACGTCGATCTGCCCGACATTCATCTCACGCATCACCCACGAGTAGAACATCCCGAGTTCGTGGACGTTGCGGATCTGTTCGACGCGCGGCGATTTGCCGTAGCCGGGCTGAATCGGGATCAGCAGGGTGCGTTCCTTGGCCAGCGCCTCATGCCATGACATCCATCCCGGATGGCCCAGTTCTTCGTGGAGAACGAGCAACGGTTTGCCCGTGCCGCCCTTGATCATCGCGAGGTCAGTCCCCGCGACGTGGGTGATTTCCTCGGCCCATTCTGCCATTTGCTGAAGATCCTCCGTTGATGCGCGGCGGTCGGCGCCTTGCGGTCGCGTCCACCGGCAAAGTTCAATTCACCGCAGCGCGCGGCCGCGGCAAAATGTGTGCGCGTGGGCGAGGCCCGCGGCGCAGGTTGATGCGTCCCGCTTGCTTCAGGACGCAGTTGCCGGCGGCTTCGCGGCGGCCGGCGCCTTGATCAACACCTTCTCGGCATAGAGCCCGGCGATTTCGTCCGCCGACAAATCGAGTACTTCGCTCAGCACCGCCTCGTTGTCTTCGCCCAGCGTCGAGGCCTTAAGATCGGTGCGGTCGGGCCACGCCGAGAACTTGACCGGCAGCGACGGCAGATCGAACTCGCCGAGCGTGCGATCGCTCACCCGCCGCACGGTCTTGCGCGCGCGCATATGCGGATGGTCGACGGCTTCCTCGAGCGTGAGCACGGGCGCGCACGGCACGCGCTCCTGGTCGAGCGCGGCGATCGCCGAATCGCGGTCGGGAAAGGTCGCAAACCAATCCTCGATGATGGTCTTGAGGGCGGCATTATTGCGCACGCGCCGGCCGTTGCTCTTGAAGCGCTCGTCGGCGACTAGGTCGGGCCGGCCCATCGCGCGCGCGATGCGCGGAAATTCATGCTGCTGCACCAGCAGCATGATGTAGCCGCCGTTGGCCTTGAACACGCCGGAAGGACTGCCCACTGGATGCTGCGAGCCGTTGCGCCGGGGCTTGAAGGTCTCGCGGCGCATCGAGAGCACCGGCACCGCCATCTCATGCATATGGAAGTAGGTGTCGAGCAGCGAGGCGTCGAGATACTGGCCCTGGCCGGTGCGCGAGGCGTTGAGCAGCGCGAAACCGACGGCCATCGCGGCGGCGACGCCGGTCGAGACGTCGCCAATCGCCATCGTCGGCACGATCGGCGGACGATCGGGCTCGCCCAGCAGATCGGTCACGCCGGCGAAGGCCGAGCCGATGAAGTCGTAGCCCGGACGCTTGCTCAGCGGGCCGCTCTGGCCGGTCGCCGATATCGAGCACATCACCAGCTTCGGGTTGATCTTGCTCAGCGTCGCGTAATCGAAGCCCATCGAGGCGATTACACCGGGGGCGAAATTCTCGACCACCACGTCGATCTTCGGGATCATCGCGAGGATCAGCGCGGTCGCGCGCGGATTGCGCAGGTCGATGCCGAGGCTGCGTTTGCTATGGCTATGCTGGAAGTAATAGGTGCTCATCCCGTCTTTGACGATTCCGAGTTGGCGCACATGATCGCCTTCGAGCGAGCGCTCGACCTTGATCACATCGGCGCCGAGCTCGCCCATGATTCGGGTGCAGGTCGGCCCTGCCACGAAATGCGTGAAATCGAGGACGCGATAACCCTTCAGCATCAACGCCTGCTGCTCCATGAAGGTTCTCCCCATACGGTTCGGTGCGGTCAGGCCAAAATCGCATCATAGTAATTTCCGCCGGCAACTGTCCATTGAAATCGCCCTGGCCCCGCGAGCAAATTTCGCCTGTGCGCGACGATTTCACGCGGGCCGCTATTCGGGCTATTTTCAAGACTCGGCTCGCTCGAGGAGGCTTCGATGCTGACCGCCAACGTCCCCGGCAATTACGATTTCATCCGCACGGGCGGACCGTTTTCCTCCGGCTGTGTCGCACGGCCCGGCTTCGCGGTGGTGCACGCCGCGATCCATCCGCTGACGCCGCTGGCGCGCGGCTTCGAACTGGTCGATCGCCATCTGCGCGACAATCGCCGGCCGATCGCCGCGCTGTGCGGAATGCAGTTGCGGATTCCGGCCGCGCTCTCGCCCGCGGGCTTCGAGGATTTCAACCGTCCCTACGTCGAGCGGCTGACGGCCTGGGGACTCGGGACCGCCGGCGCCAATCCGGTCGCGCGGACCAACGTCGCGCTCGAATTCGATCCGGTTGCAGAGCCGATGCTCGCCGGCTTCTTCTACACCATGCCGGCGGATGGCGGTGCGTCAACTTTCGTGCTCTCGGGGGTGCCAGAACTCGCGGTCGACGCCGACGGCAAGCGCACGATCGTCGCGCGCGGCGATATTTCCGCCGCGGGCATCGCGCGCAAGCTCGCCTGCGTGACCGACCTGCTGACGGCGCATCTGGCGACGATGCGCCTTAGCTGGGCGGACGCCACCGCGATCAATCTCTACACGGTGCACGACGTCTATCCGGCGCTGCCGGCGGAGCTGCTGCCGGCGCTTGGCGCGGGGGCGCGCGCGGGCCTCACGTGGCATTACTCGCGCCCGCCGGTGACCGGCCTGGAGATGGAACTGGACGCCTGGGGTGTCCGCCACGAAGTGATCCTGTCGCCGTAAACAGTTATCTTTTTGTGGTGTGGCGAAGTCCAGGCGATTGTTGCCTGGAAAGATCTAATTCGTCAGAGATCAGCAGATGCCGGAGACTGAGTTAACGCAGCAAGAAGCGGACGCGCTGATCGCCCTGAAGAAGCGCCGGATCGATGCCTCTCCTCCGCGCTTTATGCCGCATCAATAGTAATAGCTATTCGCCGAGTAGCCCGATCGATCCGGGCGTGGCTCTGATCCTGCGGCGGTAATCACCACGTGCCATAAAACTACATCGCCGAAGCGCACGTGGTACTTATTTTTCCTCGTACCATTTAATCGCGCCGCGCAGTCCCCGTTCCTTCTGTACTTGCCGGATCTCTTCGTTGCCGGGACCGAAGTGGAAAATCGCATCGAACTCGGCCGCGGCCTGCACGGAAACCCGAAAGCCGCGCAAATCCATCGCCCGATTAATCGCGAGTTTTTCCAGCCTGAGCTTTTGCGCGGGCACCCGGGCGACGCGCTGGGCGTAACTGTAAGTCTCCTGCTCGAGGGTCTCCTGCGGGAAGGCGCGCGTCGCAAAGCCCATAGTTTCGGCTTCCTTGCCGGTGATTCTGCTGCCGGGAAGGAACGCCAGATACTTGGTCCGATGCGGACCAACCATCCAGTTCCAGAAGGCGCTGACATAGCCGGCGCCGGCGGGAATCGAGGGAAACCCGATTTGCGCATTCTCGGCAGCGAAAATCATATCGGTGGAGACGCACAGCTGCGTCGCGCCGGCCAGGCAATAGCCGTGCACCATCGAGATCACCGGTTTGGGCAAATCGCGCAAGCGCAGCCAGTGTTCGACGTAACGCTGCAAAAACTTTTGATCGTCGTCGATCGTGAATGGATGTGCAGCGCCTTCGCCCCATCCGCCAGTCAAGTCATAGCCGGTCGAAAACGCCCGGCCGGCGCCGCGAATGACCAAGACCTTGATTTCAGAATCCTTTTCAACTTCAGCAAGTGCTTCGGCAAACTCCGCGATGAGCGCCGGGGTCATCGCATTGAGCTTTTCCGGACGGTTCAGGACGAGCGTGCCGATTCGGTCGTGCTTTTCCAGAATGATGGTCGAAAACGCCATGGTTTCTCCTTTACTGAAAGCTGCCAAAGATGTTTCCTGACAGGTACGCCGAAAGGCGGTTGCGCCGCAAGTCGGCGAATCGGCTAAAGGTGCGACGGTCCGCACATTTGCAAATCGCGGGCGCCGATGCGAGCCTCAATGAGGATATAAACGATGGGAAAACACCTGGATAAGCACATCAGCAAAAATCCCGAGACCAAGCATTTGGACGAGGATGTCATTCATTATCGGGAATACAAGATTTTGCTGAAGCCCGACCGATTTACCAGCAAGCGCGGGTTTGTCGAGTTCTGGGAAGACGTGAGCAAGACCATCGATAAACTGGGTCTGAAGGTGGATACCGATCGCAGCGCGTTCGACAGTCAGGTCCGGGAAGTGCTCTTTTATGACACGCCGCAATTCGACCTGTACAATCATCATTTTATCCTGCGCAAGCGCACCTTCTACGATCAGGGATGGCCGCGGCCGGGCCACGAGCTGACGTTCAAGTATCGGGACCCGGATCTTAAGGCGGCCGCGGCGGTCGACGTGCGGCCGCGATTGGGCGGGCACGACGAAATCAAGTTCAAGGAGGAACTGCTGCTCGAGCGCGACCGACTCGGAGGAATACGCACTGTGTATTCGCACGGATGCGTGCTGACGTCACCGGCGATCGAACTCGATCGCGGTATTGAGGATATCTCCAAAGCCTTTCCAACTCTGAAGAAGATAGACATAACCCCCCGAACCCAAATGGAACTGGTCAACAATGTGGCGGTGGAGGAAGTGCAGAATACTATGGGAATGATTCACTTCCATCATCACTTTAAAGGCAAGGCCACGGTCGCGATATGGCGCAGCCGCGCCTTGGAGAAATCGTTGTCGGGCGAGTTCGCATTCCAGTGCAAATTCGACCGTCTGGAAGAGGTCAGCAAAGAATCGATTGAACTCTCCGAGGAATTCTACAAGATGGTACAGCTCGACTGCGCGGAATGGGTCAAGCTCGGCACGACCAAGACGGCGATGGTGTATGGACTCGGTGACGGCGGCCGGCTCAAGAATCGCGAATGATTCCATGCGGAAAACTTGCTACCCGATGAAACGCCTATCGTTGCTCGCCGCGGCATTAGCATTGGCGACGCTAATCGCGTCCGCGCAATCTCCGCGCGCCGCTGAGGCCAGCGGAATCCGCGTGGTGGTGAAGGGATTGCGCGATGATCACGGCCGCGTTGGATGCTCATTGTTTAACGGTCCGGACGGCTTCCCGCGGCATAAGGCAAAACAATTTCGCGGACTGTGGAGCCAGAAGCATGATCTTGCGGCGGTGTGCGATTTCACGAACGTCCCCGCTGGAATCTATGCCGTCACGGTCCTCGACGACTCGAATATGAATGGCAAGATGGATTTCAGCTTACTCGGCTTGCCGACGAAGGGTTATGGATTCTCGAACGATGCGAAGGCGTCGCTCGCGCCGCCGTCGTTCAGCGCGGCCAGCTTTAGCTATAGCGGTGCAGGCTCGCTGTCCATATCAATCAATATAGTATACCGAACCCGCTAAAGTTCCGATGGGAAATCAAGTGACGGCTTGGCTAAACGGTTAAATCGTCGGCTCGCCGGCCGCGGACATATCGGGCACGAGTCATTGCCAGGCCTGCGGGATCAAACGCGCCAACAAGTCCGCCCACCTGCGCTGACCGTCTTCGTCGGCAATCAGATCCTGGCGAATCTCGATAGCCACATGAGGCAGATCGCGCTGTTCGCCGTGAACCGGAATGGTATAGTCCGACGCGTCACTCACGCTGTAGGGTTGGTTATCGCCGACCACCAGACCGGGCTCGCGTCGCAAGAGGCCAATCAATTTAGTCGCCAAACGCGGATCGCGATTGTAGAGCACGCCAACATGCCAGGGCCGCGCGACTGAGTGATATACCGGTGTAAAGCTGTGCATGGCGATCAGCGCCGAGGGCCGGCCGGCAAGTAGTCGCCGATTCAGTTCATCCGCAATCCGGTCGTGATAGGGCCGAAAAATTTCTTGTACGCGGCTCGCCACCTGAGCTTCGCCGAGCCCGATATTTCCGGGAACGATCGTGAGTTCGCTCAATTCGACGATCGAGGTCGCCGAGCCCGGCCGGCGATTGCAGTCGATCGCGAGGCGGGAATAATTCTGCCGTATGACCACCGCATCGAGCGCGGCTCCGATCAGGATCGAGACCGCGCCCGCGCCGATATCCCAGGCGATGTGACGCTCGCATTCGGTATGCGTAAGGCCGAGCATTTGCAGACGCCGCGGCAGATATTTCCCCGCATGGTCGGTGACGACGACGAACGGCGAGCGCGCATCGCAGTTGGTCACGGTGAGCGGCGGCGGTTCATCACCGGCGATCAGGCAATATGCTGGTTCGTCCATTTTTGATTTATTCGTTCGTGCAAGTGCTCAGGATTGATCAGGGCGTTTCGGTCGCCGGCGCAAAAGTTGTACCGTAAATACCATGGTAGTGAAGGTCAATCAGAGGGGTCGCAATGTCCACGATCACCATCAAGCATAGCACGACCTACAAGTACCGGAAGCCGGTCGCGTTCGGCGAGCACCGGATGATGCTGCGTCCGCTTTCCAGCCATGACCAGAGCTTGATTGCCGCCAGGCTGGTGATTACTCCAACCCCGACCGACCTGCATGGAATCCTGGATGCGTACGGCAACCACGTCGACATTGCGCGATTCGCGGGCCGCGCCCGGGAGCTGCGCTTCGACAGTACGATACTGCTGGAACATGTCCACACGGACATTCATGACCTTGAGATCGAGGAATTCGCCCGCGGCTATCCGTTCACCTATCGCGCGGATGAGATGGCGGATTTGACCCATTTCATCGAACGAGAGACGGCCGATTCTGATTGCGAGGTCGAGCGGTGGACGCCAACATTTCTGCCCGCCGATCAGCCGATCGATACCCGCGAACTTCTGATCAACCTTACCCACGGCATCAATGAGACTTTCAGGCACGTACGCCGCGATGAAAAAGGTATCCAGCCGCCGCGCCGGACGCTCGAACTCGGGAGCGGGAGCTGTCGCGACCTGGCGATGCTGATGATCGATGCGGTGCGGGCGCTCGGGATGGCCGCGCGCTTCGTATCCGGATATCTGCATATTCCCGGCGACGGCGAAGATTATGTGGGCGGCGGCAATACTCACGCATGGGCCCAGGTCTATTTGCCGGGACCCGGATGGCTCGACTTCGATCCGTCCAATGGCATCGTCGGCAATCGTGATCTCATTCGCGTCGCGGTAGTGCCCGATCCGCGCCATGCGATACCGCTTCATGGTACCTTTATGGGGAATCCGGCTGACTATGTGGGAATGGACGTTGAGGTCGCGGTCATCGCCGGCGGCGCGGCCGAATCACTAAAGCCAAACGCCAATTTCGCGCCACCTATCAATTCGCGCAAGAGTCCCTGATGTCACGAGGAGATCTCCGTTGGAAATCAAAGTTGGCTACGAATTAATCTATAATTGTCCTCGGCCGACGCCGATGATGCTTCAGTTGAACATCCACTATTCGCGCGCGCCCGACATTGTCATTGCGGATCAGATGACGACCGATCCGGCCATTCCACTTTCAGCCTATCGCGATCGCTTCGATAACTGGTGCACACGCCTAGTCGCTCCCGCCGGGCAGCTCAGGATAGCGAGCACGGCGGTGGTCAGAGACCCGGGTCAACCCGACCTCGTCGCGCCCACGGCGCGACAGCATTCGATCCAGGAATTGCCCGAAGAAGCGCTGCTTTTCCTGCTGGGAAGCCGTTACTGCGACACCGAGAAATTTTCCGAGGTGGCGTGGAACCTCTTTGGCCAGACTCCGCCCGGCTGGGAAAGGGTCCAGTCAATCTGTGATTTCGTTCATAACCATATCACATTTGGGTATGAGTATGCGCGTAATACCAGAACAGCCTGGGAAGCGTACAATGAGCGGATAGGCGTTTGCCGCGATTATGCTCATCTGGCTATTTCACTCTGCCGCTGCATGAACATCCCGGCGCGCTACTGCACCGGCTATCTCGGCGACATTGGAATGCTGCCGCCGTTCGGTCCGATGGACTTTGCCGCCTGGTTCGAGGCCTATCTCGGAGGACGCTGGTATACTTTCGATGCGCGCAACAATATGCCACGGATCGGACGGATTCTGATGGCGCGCGGTCGCGATGCGATCGATGTCGCGATTGCCACCACCTTCGGACCCAATACGCTGGTCAGCTTCAAGGTTTGGACCGACGAGGTAGTGGCTGGGCTCGCGGGGGGATATTCACAGTAGCGGCGTGGCGATCGCATCGGGAGGAAGTGAACGTGGTGAGGAGGGTGACCGGGTCGATCGGGACACGTTCATTATTGCTAGTCGCGATCATCGTCGGCACCGGCCTCTTCGGATTGGTTCGCGCTACCCTCGCTGCCGGGCCTGATTCAACCGGCGACACACATTCGACGGCGGCGCCGGGCGTATTGGCAAATCCTGCGCCGCATTATACTTCGAGCGTCGCGGAGAGAGCGGCAAACGAGCCCGACCAGTTCTGGAATTGGCACTTTCAGAATACCGACATCGTGCAGGGCGATCCGAGTTTTTCAGCCAAGTACTACGGTCCAAACAGCCTCAACAGCGAGGGTGAGGTGCAAGAGACAGTAGCCGCGGACCTGTTTGCCGGCGTGCGGCTATGGCGTGGTGCCGAGGCGCACGTCGACGGACTGATGTGGCAAGGATTCGGGCTGAGTAAAACCTTTGGCATCGAGGCATTTCCCAACGGTGACGCCTATAAATTCGGCACGACGACTCCCAATTTTATGATTGCGCGGCTGTTTATACGTCAAACCTTTGGCTTGGGCGGCGAACAGGCGAGCGTGCCCGACGGCCAGCTCACGCTCGCCGGCAAACAGGATATCGCACGGCTGACGCTAACCGTCGGTCGAATAAGTCTCCTGGACATTTTCGACCACAACACCTACGCCCAGGATCCGCAATCCCAGTTTTTGAATTGGGCGATGATCGGCAATATCACTTGGGATTACCCGGCGGATCCCAACGGCTACACCACCGGAATTGCGCTGGAACTGAATCAGCCAAAATGGGCTCTGCGCTACGGATTTTTCCTGATGTCGAACGTTCAGAACAGCTTCACGGGTGACGACCAGGTCTTGATGTGGCGCCCGATCGGCGCGACCGGATCAGCCGGCGCCTACGGCCCGTTTTTGCACGACTGGGGAATGGTGGTGGAATATGAGCGCCGCTACAGCATCAACGGTCGTCCGGGTGCGATTCGCCTTCTGCCCTGGCTCAATGAAGCTAATATGGTCAGTAATCATGCCGCGGTCTCCATTCTCAAGGCTGATGGTCCGGGAGCGAACATCTCGGCGGCGCAGGGCTACCGCAACAAGTACGGCATCGGCTTGAACTGGGAACAACTAGTTACTGAAAACGTCGGGCTCTTTTCGCGCCTGGGCTCGAATGACGGTCAGGACCAGGCGTGGGCCTATACCGACGCCAACTGGTCGGTGTCAATCGGCATGAGCGTCAAAGGCGCCGCATGGCATCGGATCGGCGACATTTTCGGCGTCGCCGGCGTGGTGAGCGGCGCCTGGCGTGCGAATCAGAAATTCCTCGAGGCCGGCGGCTTGGGCATCCTGGCCGGCGACAGCGCGCTGACTTATGGCACCGAGAAGGTTGTGGAAACCTACTACGATTTTCCCGTCTGGGAAACGGTCCGTGCGGCCGTCGATTACCAGTTCATCAGCAATCCGGCCTTCAATCGAGATCGCGGGCCAGTGTCGGTATTTGGCGCAAGACTCCACTGGGAATTGTAAAGCGGCCAAAGGTGGCTTATCGGCAATTGAGTCATAAGCATCAAATTTCTCGGTGGAAAATTCCTCGCCGGTCAGGCTCGCCTGCGCCAGAAACAGGTGCATTTTCTGCGCGGTGATGAACGGCTCGCTCCTGTGCTGAGCACTTCATATTTGTAATCGGATGAGCGCGGACCAGCCATAGGTTCGCATAGTTAGTTGCTGCCGCCCAACCACCATCAGCCTATTGAAACACCGAGAAGCCGCCCGATGAGGGCGGTCCCGGCCATCGCGATGCCGCCTCCAATAGTCACTCGCAACGCCGCCCGGACGAGTGGCGCACCACCCAGATGACCGCCAAATGCACCCAGGGCGGCGAGGCTGATCAGTGATATCACCGCAGTCCCGAGGATATCCACGGACTGCGGCACGACGATGAGGGCGGCAATCGGGAGTGCCGCGAATGATGCGAAGCTGGCAGCCGAAATCCACGCCGCTTGCAGGGGGCGAGCAAGGGCACTGATCTCGATTCCCAGCTCGTCGCGCAGATGCGAATCCAGCCGGTTACGCGAGCTGAGCTGCTTAGCAACTTGCATCGCCAGATCTTTTTCGAGCCCGCGCTTCATATAGATCATCGCAAGCTCGTTCAATTCAGCTCCCGGCGCATTGGCGAGTTCTTTCCGTTCAATCTCTATATCGGCCTGCTGCGAGTCGCGCTGTGCACTAACCGAGACGTATTCACCGACGGCCATCGACATCGAACCAGCCACCAGGCCGGCAATCCCGGCGACTAAAATGGCGTGCTTCGAACCGGCGGCGGCGGCGACGCCGATAATAAGACTCGCCGTCGAGACGATCCCATCGTCGGCGCCAAGCACCGCGGCGCGCAGCCATCCGGAACGTTTACTCCGATGCACTTCCCGTCGTCGTTGCGGATCACGATTCACTGGCCAACCTCGGTCGATAAGATATCGTGATTGCCAGGGCGCTCACGCCTTCCAGCGCGGTCACCCGAGGCAAGGGCGTAATACTCAATGATGCGGCGAGGGGCATCCTTGTGTCGAGCAAGACTAAATTAATTTTGGATAATTCGATCAACGATAGACTCAGGATTTCGCCGGCTGCGTATCCTCGGTAGAATCGCGCTACCGATGGATTAGTCCAGCACGCAACCGCGGCAATCCCGGGGTTAGACGGCTCGACCGTCCAAGATGCGGCGGCGCACCATCAGGAGACAGCAATGGATTTCGGGGTAATCTTTCTCTCGCATGTCGAGAGCTACAAAGACGTAATGTTTGCCGAGAGCAAAGGGTTCTCGCACGCCTGGTT
>DAHVFB010000087.1 GCA_027317185.1 Deltaproteobacteria bacterium | reverse complement strand
AGGCTGAGGTCCTCGGCTTCGCTGACGCCGCGGCTTCGGGTGCCGGCGATCGGGCGGACCGTCACTTCGCGGCCCTCCACCCGCACCATCACCTCGGGCGAGGCGCCGCACAGCGTGTCTTCGCCAAGTCGTAGATAGAACATGTACGGCGAGGGATTGATCGCCCGCAGACTGCGGTAAAGGTTCAGCGGGTGGACCCGCAGCGGAGCCTCGAAGCGTTGCGAAAGCACCACTTGAATAACATCCCCCGCGGCGATGTACTCGCGCGCCCGCTCCACTTGCGCGAGATATTCATCGCGGCTCAAGTTGGAAACCGGACCGACGGCGGCTGATTGAAGCGAGCCCTGGCGGCGCGGCAGGCGCGCCGGATGGGCGAGCTTTTCAATCGCCTGATCGATCCGGCCGCATGCCGCCTGGTAAGCGGCGCGCGCCGAAGCGAACTCGTCCAGCGCTACATTGGCGATAACCTTGATGCTCTGCCGTACGTTGTCGAAAACCAGAATTGTCCCGGTGAACATCAGGCAGAGATCGGGCATCGCGAGGTCGTCGCGCGTACGCGCCGGGATTCGCTCGAAACTGCGCACCAGGTCATAGGCCATAAATCCGACCGCGCCGCCGAAAAAGCGCGGCAGATACGGCAGCTCGGGCGCACGCACGCGATCAAGTTGTTGCCGCAGCTCGCCGAGGGGATTCACCGTATGCCGAATCTCGACCGCGCCGCCCGCGGAGATCGATTCGACCCGATCGCCACGAATCTTCATCACCAGCGAAGGCTCCGCGCCGAGAAAGCTGTAGCGCGCCCATTTCTCGCCGCCGCTCACCGATTCGAGCAAAAAAGCGTAATCGCGGTCGTCCGCAATCTTTAGAAAAGCCGAGACCGGGGTCTCGAGATCGGCCGCAATCTCCCGGCATACCGGGAGCAGATTGAAGCCGGCATGGGCCAGAGTTTCGAATTCAGCTTCGCTTGGTTGTAACATTTTTAACCTTTGGTTCGTGCTCCCGGCGTTTCGTGCGCCTGAAATAAAAAAGGCCGCGAGCTTTATCGCCCGCGGCCTTCTAGTAATCTTTTCTGCTAACTAGTCGGTTTGAGACTAGACGATCGGCGCGCCGGCAACTCCCTCGACGTAATCACGCCAGCCACGCCAGTTCGTCAGATGTCCAAGCCGGTTCATTGTTGGCTAATAGCTTACCCAACCGGACCTCGCTGTCAACCCGCCGCGAACGGATTCAGGGCAAATCGTGCTAGAGGTACTCGTCAGCCGCCCGGCATAAAGGAGCAGTCCGATGAACGAGCGCATCGAACGCCTGGGAGCAGTCGCAACCCGGCTGCTGTTTGAAAATGGCGACGTGAAGGTTTGGGAGATGGATGTCCCGTCCGGAGCGCGCTTTCCGCATCATCACCACTCCCTGGAATATCTGTTTTACGTCATCGCGCCGGCGATCCTGACGGTCAGCCGTCATGGGGTTGATCCTTACGAAGTCGATGCCAGAGAGCGGGCGCTCTATTTCTATCCAGGCGACAAATCCGAAACCTTCCTCAACAACGGCCCCGGGCCATATCGTGAAGTATTGGTTGAACTCAAGCGGATGCCGCGGGCGGACCAGAAGCCACTCAGCTTCATGAAGTGCGAGGCGCTGATCGGACAGAAACCGAAACCCGGAATAATTCGCATTGTCGAAAACGATCGGATTACGGTTTCCGAAACGATGATCAAAGCGGAGACGGAGGCGATCGTCGCCCATCCGCGCGACGCGGTTACCTATGTCATCGAGGGCGCACGGATGGGTATCGCCGAACATCACAACGGCGCGCGCGGCTCTCATGCGGGAGTCAGCGATCGCGAAGAAGAGCGCCCAGCGGGGGGCGTGTACTGGGAACCGGCGGGCACCAGCCGCAAGCTGAGAAACCTCGGCCCGGCAGCCTACCGCCAACTCACCGTCGAATTAAAGTGAAGGTTGAGATTCGCCCGCGTTAGTGGGTGGCGCTGAAGGCGGAGTTGTATTGGCTTCGCAGCCGATCCTGGGCGGCTCGCGCCTCAGCCTGGCTTGCGTATGGGCCCACCCGGACGCGATACCAGGTCTGACCCGCGATATTGGTCTCGAAAATACTCGCGTTGTAGCCAAGCCGGCGTAGCCGGCCTGCCATCTGCTGCGCGCCCTGCATATCCATTACAGCGTCGATCTGAATGTTATATGGATGCCGCCGTGGGACCGGCGTCGGCTGTAGCGCATTCGCGATCCGCGATCCTGATGCGGGATTGCCTGCCGGTGCCGGCGCGGAAAGCACACCAGGTTCGGATTTATCCAGCGGACCCGATCCGGCGCCAGCCGCTGCGGGCGCGGGGATGCCGGCCTCATCGGGATATTCATCGTTATTATTAGCGGCGCGCGGCGGGGACATCGGGGCATGGGCGCGCGCGATCGGAGCAGGCGCATTGCCGCTATCGACCGGCCGTGACGGGTTCACGGGCGGTGGTACCGGGGTGGAGGAAACCAGCGCCGGGCTTGGCAGCGGATAGTTGGTGACGAGTTGGCTGGCGTCGACCTGGTTCTGGCGCGCCATCTCATAGCCCGCGATTAGACCGAGCGCGAAGACCATTCCTGATAATGCCGCCAGGCCAACCAGAAACAGCAACGCACCCCCCGCTTTAATTTCGAATCGCATCCCGCCTCACATTCGTTCCGGAGCACTCACGCCGATCAGTTCAAGGCCATTGCAAAGCGCATCGCGCAAGAGTTCGCAAAGATAAAGCCGGGCCATGCTCAGGGCCCGGTCCGGTCCGATTATACGATTAGATGGCTTGTTGTAGTAGCGATGGAATTCAGCCGCGGTTTCGAGCAGGTAAAAAGGGATCCGATGCGGCTCCAGTTCCAGCGTCGCCGCCGCGATGATCGCGGGCATCCCGACTGCCCGTTTGGCCAGCGCAAATTCCTCCTCGGAGAGCAGCGTCAGGTCGGGATCGAGGCTGGCCGCCGTCGATTCGTAGCCGGCCTTTTCGGCCTCGCGAAAGACGCTGCACAACCGCGCGTGCGCGTATTGCACATAGAAGACCGGATTTTCGGGCGCCTGCCGTTTGGCCAGATCGAGATCGAAATCCAGATGGCTGTCGCTCTTGCGAAACATGAAAAAGAACCGCACCACATCGGCGCCGACTTCGTCAATGAGTTCCTCGAGGGTGACGTAGGTGGCCTTGCGGGTGGACATCTTGACCTTCTCGCCGCCGCGCGTGAGGGTCACGAACTGATAGATGATCGCCCGTATCGGCGCGGTGTCGTAGCCGAGCGCACGCACCGCCGCGATCACCTCATCGTGCTCGGCAATATGGTCGGCGCCGAACACGTCGATTATCTGATCGAAGCCGCGCTTCAACTTTTCGACGTGGTAGGCGATATCGGGCGTGCGATAGGTCGGCTCGCCGGTGCGGCGAACCAGCACCGCATCCTTGGGCAGCTTCAGCGGTTCGGCGCGCAGCCATACCGCGCCGTCATACTCGGCGATCAATCCGCGTTCACGCAGCCCGGCAAGCGCCGCTTCGACCGCCCCGCCGCGAATCAAATCGAGTTCGTTGGCATATACCTCGAAACGGACGCTCAGGCGCTCGCAGGTATGCTTGATATCGGCGAAGATCGCATCGACCGCGGCGGCGCGAAAAGGTGCGATATCGTTTTGATCGGCCAGCGCCGGACCATGAACACGATGCAGCCCGGCCGCGATCTCGCGAATGTATTCGCCGTGGTAGCCGTCCTCGGGAAATTCGACCTTGCGCCCGATCTGTTCGAGATAGCGCGCCTGCACCGACTCGCCCAGCAGCTTCATCTGACGGCCACCATCGTTGAAGTAGTACTCGCGCGTCACCCGATGGCCGGTGGCCTCATACAGCCGCGCGATAGTGTCGCCGAGCACGGCGTTGCGGCCGTGGCCGACGGTCAGCGGCCCGGTCGGATTGGCCGAGAGAAACTCGACCTGCACTTTCTTGTCTTCGCCGATTTGCGGCCGCCAGAAGCGGTCGCCCTCGCGCACCGCCCGCCGGATCTCGACCTGCCAATAGCCCGGCGCCATCTTGAAGTTGATGAACCCCGGCCCCGCCACCTTGGCCTCGAGCACCTGCCGGCTCAGTTCGATGCGCTCCAGGATTATCTCCGCGATCGCGCGCGGCGGCTGGCCCTCCGCGCGCGCCATCGTCAGCGCCACGTTACTCGCGATATCCCCATGGGCAGGATCGCGCGGCGCTTCCACTCCGATCGAAGCCGGAACGGACTTGAGCTTGCCCTGAGCCTGCGCCTGATCGAGCGCCGCCCGCAAAATTGCTACTACGATATCTTTCATGGAGTGGGAGTAACCGTTCGCGTAATCGTGGCAGATAAGGCCAGCCCTGTTAAGGCGCGCAGCCGCGAATACTTGACGATAATATCCGGCGATGCGAGTTTCGATTGATCCAAACAGGAGTTCAGCATGGATTTGGGACTCGATGGCAAGGTCGCGATCATTACCGGCGGCAGCAAAGGTATCGGCCGCGCAACCGCACTGCGGATGCTGGAAGAAGGCGCGAGCGTGCTGGCCTGCGCCCGCGGAATGCAGGCGTTGGAAGAGACCGTGACCGCCGCCCGAGGGCGCGAGAGTGGACGTTTGGCCGTGATGCAGGCCGACCTCGCCGAGAGCGCGACCATGGACAAAATAGTCGAGCGTTGCATCGCGGAGTTCGGACGCGTCGATATTTTGGTTAACAATGCGGGCAGTGCCCGGCTCGGACGAATCGACGAACTGCCGGACGCGGTGTGGCTCGAAGACTATCAACTTAAATTTTTCGGCTATGTCCGCATGGCGCGCGCGGTGATGCCGGCCTTTCAACAACAACGTGCGGGCGTGATCGTTAACGTAATCGGGATCGGCGGCCTGATGCCCTCGGCCGGATATCTGAGCGGCGGCTCGGCCAATGCGGCGCTTAATCACTTCACCAAAGCGCTTGCCGATCAGGGCGCGCCATATGGAGTGCGCGTCGTCGGTGTTAATCCGGGACCGATCGCGACCGAGCGCTATCGTGGTTTTGTCCGTCCCAAAGCTGCGCTATCGGAGGCCGAGGCGGAAAAGATTGTCGCCGAAGCGCTCAAAGAGAGTACGCCATTGGGCCGCGCCGGGAATCCCGAGGAAGTGGCGGATCTGATTGCGTTTCTGGCATCGGATCGCGCCGCTTTCATTACCGGCGCCAGCGTAGCGATCGACGGCGGCAAGAATCGCAACGGTCTAGCCAATTGATCGACTGATGCTAAAAGTGCCAGAGGCTACTTATTGCTCCCTATTGGCCTCTTGCTTTTGCCAAGGTCAGGGCCTATATCTTGGCGTAATGTAGCCGGATTGCCCCTTGGATAAAAATTTGGCCACCGGCCGCAAACAACTATATGATTCAGTGGCTTTTGCAGTTGCAGTATGCCGCGACGGATCTGGTTGGCTACCTCAAAGTCCTACCTGATGTACAACGAGCAGGCGGATCGTTTGTAGCAGGTCTCATCATGGTTTACCTGACGATCAAAGATCGGGAGTGGGAGCAACTTTCGATTTTTTTGGGTTTGGGCGCCATGCTATGCCTCGCTTACGCTCTCTCAGTCGCTTTCGATTTCTACCGCTAACCCCTCCTGCGGGCGTGCCGATTGCGATGCGATTAACATCGTGGTTGTCGCAAGTCTGGACCCGCGAGCTGATTTTGCCGCACAATTAGATCAAGGCCGAGAAGCGCGCCAGCCCGTGTGATGGCGCCAACCCGTTGCGCGTTGCGACGGAATAAGCACGCGCGCCGCGCAACTTCGTAATGGCTCTGGGAAAAAGGGAGGAAGTCATGGCGCGAATCGTATTTGCCGCGGCCGCCAGCCATACCGCGCAGATGGTTAGATCGGTCGACGTACTCGATCCGCTGCAGCGCCGCGAGATCTTCGAGGCCTGGGATCGCCTGCGCGAGAACCTCGATGAAGCCCGCCCCGATGCGCTTGTTATCGTCTCCTCAGAACATTTCAAGAGCTTCCATCCGAATAATATGCCCGCTTTCTGCATCGGCACTGGTGAACGAACGCGAAGCTGGGGCGATGGCGGCGTGCCGAAATACGAGATTCCGCTGCATCCGGAATTCAGCCGCTATCTGCTCGAAGGGCTGATCGATTCAGGCATCGACCTGGCGTACTCACGCGACCTGCCGCTCGATCATGGCTTCGCCTGTCCGCTGCATTTTCTGACCCCGAAGATGACTTTGCCGGTGGTGCCCATCTTTGTTAACTGCTACGCGCCGCCGCTGCCAACGATGCCGCGCTGCGCTTTCATCGGCGAGACCCTGCGGAAGCTTATCGATCGGGCGTCAGGGGTGGAGCGGGTGGCATTTATAGGAACCGGCGGCCTGTCGCATTTCCTTCCACCGCCACGATTTGATCAGCAAACGAAAGATGACGATCAGCGGCTGCGCGAGATTGCCGATGCGGGCCCCGGGCGGGTCAACGAGCAGTTCGACCACGAGGTGATGGACGCGCTCGGATCGGGGAAAATCACGGCGATAACCGACCGCGGTACCGGCTGGGTGGAGGAAAATGGCGGCAATGGCGGCCAGGAGATCCGTAGCTGGATAATCGCGGCAGCGGTGGCGGGCGATCGCGCCGCGCGCGTCATCACCTATCATCCAGTGCCGCGCTGGCTAACCGGCATCGGCTTCATGCAATGGCAGTGCTAGAGAAGCACTGCACCAGTTCCAACCTGTCATTCTGAACGCCGCAAAAAATCCCGCGATGAAAAAATCCGGCGATGAAGATGTGGCGGTCTGACTAACCGTTCTTGTTCATGATGCCGGCGCCTATCAGAACGGCGCCAAGAGCAAGCAGTCCACCGCTTACGAGCGGGGGAATTGTATGCGGCGTGCTCTCATTCGCCTGAACATGCAAATCGCCGAGCTTTGCAACATCTTTGGTTTGCGTGGTCGTGAACACGGGCATCGCCAGGCCGACCAGTCCCAGAATCGCCAGCGCAATGCCGATCAAAAGTATCCCTTTCATGCTGACCTCCGCACTCGCAATCAGTTTCTGAGAACGCTACACCACCGCGCACCAGAGAAACAAACTGGCGCTAAACAGTACACTAAAAATGAAACCAGCCTTATGCCACATCCGGAGTTGAGAACGTTTAACTCCGCTATCGCCCCGGCGTCCGACGGATGGATTCAGTTCTTCGTCGCCTGGTTCCAGGCAGCATTTGCGAACTATCGCCCGGAAATTCATCCATATATACTGCGGCGAGGAGTTTTGGGTGATTTGGGGTGATGGTGGCGGGGTCCTCAATAGCCGGTCCGGTCCGAGTTCTCGCGCTGGGCGGGCTGGGCGAAATCGGTTTGAATCTCATGGTCGTGGAGCATGCGGGCTGCGCGATCGTTATCGACGCGGGCGTCATGTTTCCGCCGCGGCCCTCCTTTGACAGCGGATTGCTCATCCCCGATCTGACCTGGCTGGAGCGCAGCCAGCTCGAAATACTGGGGATTTTTCTCACTCATGCGCACGAAGATCATATCGGCGCGCTGCCCCAGCTACTCGATCGTTTTCCGGTCCCGGTCTATGGCACTGCCCTGACCCTGGCCTTCGCCCGTCGGCGGTTAAGCCAAAATCAGCAGAGCGGCGGCGCGCGGCTGAATACATTTAAGCCGGGCGATCGTATCGTGCTCGGCCCATTTACCGTCGAACCGATACGCGTTACGCATTCGACGCCCGATTCGGTAGCACTCGCGATTGGCACGCCGGCCGCCATGATCGTCCACAGCGGCGACTTCAAGATCGACGATGCGCCGGTTGATGGACAACGTTTCGACACCCGGCGCTTCGCCGAACTGGGCAACCAGGGCGTCGATCTGCTGCTCTCCGATTCGACCAATGTTGAACGCGCGGGACGGGCGGGATCGGAAAGCTCGGTCGGCCCGGTGCTGCGCGATCAAATCGCGCGATGTCACGGCAAATTTTTCCTCGCCGCCTTCTCCTCGCATCTGCATCGTATCCGTCAGGTGATTGAGGTTTCACGGGAGGCGGGACGCCTGGTGGTGCCGATCGGCCGGCGAATGAACGAAAGCGTGCGGCTCGGGATCGAGCTGGGCGAACTACGCTTCCCGCCGGGCACCCTGATCGATCCGGCCGAAGCCGAATTCCTGGCGCCCAAACATCTGACGTTTCTGGCCGGCGGATCGCAAGCCGAACCGCTGTCCGCCCTGACGCGGCTGGCGGCCGACTCGTTCCCCAGGGTGCGAATCGATCCGGGCGATACGGTGGTGCTCTCCTCGCGCTTCATACCCGGCAACGAGCGCCCGATCCACACCCTGATCAATGATCTATATAAGATGGGCGCCGACGTGGTTTACCAAACCATCGCGCCGGTCCACGTTTCAGGTCATGCCTCGCGCGACGAGCTGATCGAATTGATTCAGTTGGTCAGGCCTAGGCATTTCGTCCCGATCCACGGCGAATACCGCCATCTAAAGCGCCATCTGGAACTGGCGATCGAAACCGGACTCACGCCCGGCAATTGTTTTCTGCTCGAAAACGGCGACTCGCTGGTGCTCGAAACCGCGCGCGGCGCGCGGCGTGGCGCCTCGGTGCGGGCCGGCCGTGTCGCGATTGAAGGCGATGATCCCGCGATTGCCGAGGAACGCCGGGTGCTGGCGCGCGACGGCGCGGTGATGGTGATCGTGGCGGTGTCGGCCAGCGGCGAGATCGTCGCGGGTCCCGATGTTATTTCCCGCGGCTTCACCAGCGGTAACGGCAATTCGACGTTGTTGCGCGAAGCCGGTGCGGAACTGAAATCGCGGCTGCGCGCGATACCCGGCGCGAACGAATTAGGCGCCGCGGAGTTGCGCAAGGAGATCGTCCGCACGCTCCATCGTTACTTCAAAGAAACCACTGGCCGGTACCCGATGGTGGTGCCGCATGTGATGGAGATGTAGCACCATCGCCCGTGGACCAAAAATCTCCCCGGAGCCAAAGGATGCGGCGCAACCCGCAGCCGCCGAATCCGGGTCCGCACCCGCTGCGCACGAAAACCCTCTGGTGCGCGAGCTTGGCGCGCTCGCACTCGCCGGTTTTGCGATCTTCGCCAGCCTGAGCCTGCTCTCGCAGGTGCTGGCATACCGGCCCAATCTTTGCGGTCCGGCGGGCGATAGCGTGGCGGCCACCTTAGCCGGCCAGTTCGGCTGGCAGTCGATTTTACTGATCGCGTTCGCCGCCGCGCTCGCGCGTCAGATCTGGCGTGGCGTAGGTCTCAAACGGCTTTATCATCAGCTGCCCGGCGGGGCGATTCTGATCCTGTCGCTGTGCGCCGGAGCGGGTCTGTGGGACGGCGTCGGAGCACGGGCCGGCGGCGCGATCGGCTATGGGATTGCGCAAAGCCTGATCGCCTCGCTCAACGTTGGCGGCGGTTATCTGGCCGTGATGCTGGCGTTGATCGGCGGACTGGCGCTGATGCTCAGGCGAGCGCCGACTGAACTGATACACGATTTGTTCGGTTCCATGCCGTTACCGAGGCGACGTGCTCAGCCCGCGGCGGATGACGGTTCGATGCTGTCGGAGGAGCCGGATCTGCCGTTCCACGATCGCGATTCGGTCGCCTCGATCGAGCCTCTATCTCATCCCGACAAGCCTTCAGCAGCGTTATCCGCCACCGTACGAAAGATCGAGTTCAAGCGGCCAGCCGTTCTCGACAAAGCGGCGCGGATAAAACCGCAGCCGAAGAGCCGCAGCGGCTACAAGCTGCCAAGTCTTGGCCTGCTGGATCAGCCGCCGATCCATCACACGCAGGTGGACGAGGCCTTGCTCGAACGCAGCGCCCGCACCCTCGAACAAAAACTGGCTGATTTCGGAGTCGATGGCCGCGTGGTCGAGGTGCAACCCGGCCCGGTGGTCACGATGTACAAGTTCGAGCCGGGATCGGGCATCAAGGTCAGCCAGATCGTGAACCTGGCGGACGATCTCTCGATGGCGCTGCGGGCCGCCACGGTACGCATACAAGCCCCGGTTCCCGGCGAGGCGGTGGTCGGAATCGAGGTCCCAAATCGCAAACGCGAACTTATATACCTGCGCGAAATCCTCGAAGCCGAGGAGTTCCATTCCACCCAGAGTCACCTGACAATTGCGCTCGGCAAGGATATCGCGGGACATCCGCACGCCGCCGACCTCGCCCGCATGCCCCATCTGCTGATCGCCGGGGCAACCGGTACGGGCAAGTCGGTTTCAATCCATACAATGCTCACCTCGATCCTCTTCAATGCGACCGCCGATGATGTGCGCTTCATCCTGATTGACCCCAAGATGCTCGAGCTGTCGAGCTACGACAACATCCCGCATCTGCTGGTGCCTGTGGTGGTCGATCCGGAGAAAGCGGCGGCGGCATTGTTGTGGGCCACGCAGGAGATGGAAAATCGCTACCGGCTGATGCGCGACCTGGGTGTGCGTAATATCGACGGCTACAACAAGCTGGTCGGCGCGCAGGGCCAGATCATTGAACTGCGGCCGAACCATAAGGTCGATGACGGTGACGAGGAGGCGGCCGACGAGGTCAAGCCCACCGAGCATCGCAAACTGCCGAAGATTGTGATCGTCATCGACGAGCTGGCGGATCTTCTGCTCAGCGAAGGCAAGACGGTCGAGCGCGATATCACCCGTTTGGCGCAAAAGGCCCGCGCCTCGGGGATTCATCTGATCCTGGCGACCCAGCGGCCTTCGGTAGATGTCATCACGGGCATAATCAAGGCGAACCTGCCGGCGCGAATTTCACTTCAGGTAACCTCGCGGGTGGACTCGCGCACGATTCTCGATTCAATCGGCGCTGAACGGCTGCTCGGAGCCGGCGACATGCTCTTTATGCCACCCGGCAGCGCAAAGCTGATACGATTGCATGGTCCGTTCGTTTCCGAGGCCGAGATTCGCAAGGTGATCGATTTTTTGCGGACTCAGGGCGCACCCGATTATCGGATGGAAATCCTCGAAACCAAGGCGGGCGGCGAGGACAGCGCCGGCTCCATCGATGGAGCGCCCGACGAGCTGTACGATGAGGCGGTGAAGATCGTATTGGAGTCGGGTCAGGCCTCGATTTCAGGTATCCAGCGGCGTCTGCGAATCGGCTACAACCGGGCGGCCCGGATGGTCGAGCGTATGGAGCGCGAGGGTCTGGTCTCACCGGCCGATGGCGCACGTCCGCGCGAGTTGCGCGGCGCTCACTGATAAGATCGCCGCAGCCGGTTTCCGGCTCCTGCCAGAGCGTGAGTTATTGATGAAATTTTCGCGTTTACTTTCCAATCGCCGCACGGATGCGATATCGAAAACCAGCCGGGTAAGCTTTTCTCTACACCGAATTGCGATGATCCTGGCGATCATCGTCGCTGCCTTCCCGGCTTTGGTCTTCGCTGGCGCGGGGATTACAACCTCGCGGCTGGACCATCTGCTGGATCGGGTGCAGGCGCACTATCGGCAAACCAACTCCTTCGAGGCGAAATTCAGCGAGGAACTTACCTCGCCCGGCGGCATAAAAAGGAAACGCAAGGGCACGCTTTATTATCGCAAGCCGGGACGGATGCGATGGGAGTTCGCGGCGCCGGATTCCGAAACGATCGTCAGCGACGGCACGATCGTCTACAGCTACCAACCGGACCTGAATCAGGTGATCGAAACCCCGGTAAAACAGCTTTTAAAATCGCCGGGAGCGGTTACATTTTTGCTTGGATTTGGCGATCTTCGCCGCGACTTCAAAGTCTCCAGTCCGGTTACGGAGCAGCCCGATGGCCTAACTCATCTGATTCTCATCCCCAGGGAGGGTGGCAATCGAACGGACGTCGGGTTGAATAAGAAGAACTTAAATTTAATTAGCCTTCAGGTTATCGATGCGGCCGGCGACTCGACCTTTCTTCGATTCCGCGGATGGCAGGAAAATCCGGTGCTGGCCGACTCGCTATTTAACTTCACGGTGCCCTCGGGAGCGGATATCGTCCGCACGCCGGGTGCGCCATAATGGGACTTCGGTTCCGCGTAAGCAAATAACGGACCTGATTGCATCACCCCGCACGGGCGAGTAGATATATTTGCCCTTGAGAGCTCGCTAGAAGTTATGGAGAAAGTTCATCTTGTAAGTCTTGGCTGTCCCAAGAACCTGATCGACAGCGAATTGATGCTGGGGGCGCTGACCCGCGCCGGCTACCAGATAACCGATCAACCGGCTGAGGCCGGGGTGCTGGTGGTGAACACTTGCGCTTTTATTGAGTCGGCCAAGCAGGAATCGATCGATACCATCCTCGAAGCAGCGGAATTAAAGAAAAACGGCCCCGGCCGACGACTGGTAGTGGCTGGATGTTTATCGCAGCGCTATGGCGCCGAGCTACGCGAGCAACTTCCGGAGGTCGACATTTTCGTCGGAACCGGCAACTTCCTCGATCTTCCCGACCTCCTGCGCGGCACCGAAAATCCTCAGAATCGCGCCATTCCCTACCCCGGCGCGGCCCATCTGCTGCCCGGTCTTGACGCGCCGCGGATGCTTACCGGAGCGAGCTTCAGCGCTTATTTGAAAGTTTCTGAAGGATGCAATCACAAGTGCGCCTTCTGCATAATCCCGAAGATTCGGGGTCTGCACGAAAGCCGCACGGTCGATGATTTGGTAGCCGAGGCGAACACGCTCGCCGCATCAGGGGTTCGCGAACTGAACCTGATAGCTCAGGATCTGACCGCATATGGCCGCGACCTGAAGCCGCCATCCTCGCTCGCCGCCCTGTTGCGGGCGCTGGCTGAAACCGATGGCTTGCGCTGGATTCGGCTGCTGTACTGCTATCCGAACATGGTGACGGACGAGTTGCTCGAAACCATCGCCGGAGTCGAGAAGATTGTGAATTATATCGACATGCCCCTGCAGCATGCCGACGATGGGATGCTGCGCGCGATGCGCCGCGAGCGTTCGGGCGCAGCGCTCCACAAGCTGCTCGATCGGATCAGGCGGCGCGTCCCCGGCATCGCGCTGCGTAGTTCTTTCATCGTGGGCTTTCCGGGCGAAACCGCCGCCGCCTTCAAGCGGCTGGTCGAATTCGTAAAAACCGAACAGTTCGACCGTGTCGGAGTGTTCACCTACTCGCGCGAAGAAAATACCGCGGCGGCTATGCTCTCGATGCAGGTGCCGGAGCAGGTTAAGCGGGCTCGCCGGGCCGAGCTGATGGAAACTCAGGCCGCCATTTCGCTGGAGAAAAACCGCAGCTTGTTAGGGCGCGAGGTCGAGGTGATGGTGGAGGGACCCGCGCCCGACAGCGTCGCCGGACCGGTTGGCCGCCATGCCACCCAGGCACCCGAAATTGACGGTTCGGTGTTCCTGACCGGCGCGGCGGAGTCCGGCCAGTTCGTTCGGGCAAAAATTGAAAGGGCTATGACGTACGACGTTTCAGCGGTGATTACTGCCGCTAATGTCTGAATCGAAGAAGGACCGAACAGAAGAGGATACGGTGATGGCGAAAAAGGCTGCCGCAGGCGCGGCTAAACCTGTTAATCGCAAAAAGTTTCTCCTCAAAACTCGTGAGCGATTGGAAGAGCTCAAAAACAAACTGCTCGCTGAATTCGAAAACGAGTTGCGCGCGGAGCGCGAGGGCAACAAGGACGAGGGCATGGATGCTTACGATCTTGCGTCCGAAGAACGCGATCGTGAGATCAGCTTCATCTTATCCGATCGGGAGCGGCTTAAGATTCAGCAAATCGACGATGCGCTCGAACGTTTGTCCGATTCCAGTTATGGCGAGTGCGATTCATGTGGGCTGGAGATTGCCGAAGAACGGCTCGAGGCGATGCTGTTTACGAGGTTGTGTCATGATTGTCAGCAGGAACTGGAACGAGAAGCGCGCACGCAGCGGCGTTATGATGATGAACGCAACGTATATCGCAAGCTTGGCTCGACCGATTCTGACGAGGACAATCTTTAACCGGCCCGGGACAATCTCTAGCCAGCCATCGAGAAAGTCTTCACGGCCCGTGTTTTTTGATCACCCGGCGGGTAGTTCATTGTTGACCGGCCCAAGCCACACAGCTTCTCTTCGATGAGAATTTTTGCCGATTCCCACAACGATGCGGATCACCGGGAGCGTCTCGCCGAATCGCCGCAGCACAGGAAAATAGCGATCACTGCGCCCCGCGCGGTAATCGCGCTCGCCAGCCTGCGCGGCGGCACCGGCAAAAGCGTACTCGCGGTTAATCTCGCCGCCGCGATGGCGCTAAACCGCCGCAAATCCGGTATCCTCGACGCCGATCTCAATGGCCCCTGCGTTCCCGCGATGCTCGGCGTCAAGCCGTTTCGGATGGTTCCGATGGTGGGCGGCATCGAAACCGCCGGCGCCGCTTTGGGCCTCCGGATCATGGCCGCGAACCTGATGCCATCCGCTGACGAGGCTCCGGCGATCAGCTTTCTCAACGATGAGCCGCAGGCGCCTGCCGAGCACAACGGACCGCAGGAAGTCGCCTATGGGCGGACGCTGGAGACGCTCGCCAGTCAGACCCGTTTCGGTCCGGTCGACCTGGTGATAGTCGATCTCGCTCCCGGTCTTGAGCATCTGTACCGCGCCGCCCGGATGATTGAACTGAATGGCATCATCCTGATCGATCGTCCCTCTGGGGCCGGACCGCGAGCTGCACGCGGCGCCGCCGAACTGGCCGCCAGCGCCGCGACGCCGGTGCTCGGAGTGATCGAGAACATGATCGGGTTTAACTGCGACAGCTGCCATTCGGTACGACCGCTATTTCCGATGGCGGGAGCGCTCGGTGACAGGTTCGAGACGCCGGTTTTGGGTCGGCTGCCATTCGATCCGCGGATGGCTGAAAGCGCGGAGCGCGGAACTCCGTTTGTTCGCGAGCACGCCGATACGACGCTGGCCCGTCAGATAACCGAAATTGCGCGCCATCTGGAAACCTTGCTGTTCCCAGCAAACCCTCAACGCGAAGTGGTTACCGCCGCGCGATCCTGATCGCATGCGGTGAGCGGCCGCGAGGTTTCGAACATCCCGAACCCCGGGCGACCATCCAGATCGAACTGCGCAAAGCCAATGACGGTGTGAAACCGGCGCCGCCCGGCAAGGCGCATCAATGTTACACAGTCCACGATCTCTCCGGTAAGCGGTATGTCTTTATCGCCCGCCAGCACGGCCTTGATTCGCGCGCCAACTCCGATTCGTTCGGTGGAAAAATCGAAACTGAGTATTCGGCAACCGTGGCACCCATTTGACGGACGGCTCGCCGATTGCCAACTCCCCGCATGCAGAAATTCCGTGGCCTGAATCGCATACGGTTCGGCCTCGTTTGCGCCGCGCACCCAGAGCATCCGGCGCGCTTCAAACATCCCCTCGCCTAATCCGGTGAATGCGTTTCCGATTCGCGCGATGCCCTCCAGTTCGTAACTGGATTGCCCAAGTTTTAACCTGCCGCAAAATGCGCCGAATCGTTCCGCTATGTCGCGTGCCGAGATGACCGTGATGCGGGTGTTTCCGGCCTGCGTCGCCGGATCAAGCCGCAGTTCGAGCGCAAGCTCGGCCGCATCAAGTGAACTCAACGCTAGCGCACGTTCAATATTCGCATATGAATCGCGCTTCGAAGTTATCAGCATCGGACCGCGAAAGCGCAGATACATGCGTTCGCCCCTTGCTTCGGCTTGCAGCGGGCCGGCGGCCAGCGCGCGATTCTCACCCCGCTCCGGACCCTCCGCCGTGAACAGCGCAACTACGCCGTCCGGCATCAGAATCATTATGCGGCCACCAGTGGTGCCGCCATCGAAACTGGCCATCGCGCCGATCCGGTTGCGCACGTCATAAAACTCGATGCCCAATCTTTCAGTCTCGTGCGATTTCCCGCGTTGCGATGCAAATTGCGCCGAGGCTTTGATCGGCCGTTTCGGCAAGCCTCGGCCGTGGTGGAACGTAGACGGTGTTTTCGGCGGCATCGGTTGCCGGAATACTTCGCTGACACAATCGATCATGCGATCGCGCATCGCACCTGGAAATCTCAACGCGATCGACAGTTCAAGCTGAATCGCTTCGATTGTGTACTTCGTCGCGATCGCCGCGAGCCGCCGTAATGAATCGATTTCAGCATTCCGATGACGCGCGGTGAACGCCTGCAAAAGATTCTGCGCCCCGCCCGCCGGATAACGCATCCCAAACGTCGCCGCGATTCCGGCCTGCTCAAAGCGGGCGAACAACGCAGCCACGTGGCCATCCAGAAAGCCGTCGCTGACCGTAACCCGCGCACCGCGAGCGGGCGTCAATATCCCACCGTGTCCGACCAGCCCAACCCCGATATCCACTCGTGGCTCGACCAGATTCCAGCCATGAATCGCCAGCACGATCGCGCCGCTGTGCGCGGCGCTTATACGCTCAAGATGCTCAGCGATGAGCGGCAATAACCACGGAATGTGGGTAACGATTTGTTCGACGCGATTGCAGTCGATCAGGTTGCGATCCAGCCCGCGATTTATCAGCGCGGTGGCGCCGAGCCGACTCGCCAGCTCACGGGTGATATCAGCGGTGTGCAGATCGTTGACGCGGGCGGTGCTGAAGCTTCCCACCTCGGCACCGGCGCGTCCGCCATGCGGTGCGATCAGCAGAATCGGCGCGGTGCCATCGATAATTTCCAGCCACTCAGCCGCCGCCGCATGATCGCCGATCATCGTTCATGGCTCGGCGGTTTGAAATCACGCGGGCCGAAATATTCCTCCAAAACCGTCATGTACGGACCGCAGAAGTGGCGCTGCTTGACCTGCGCGAGCGCCTCTTCCAGTGACCTCCCGCAAAACGCGCGCAAATATGCGATCGCAATCGTCGGCGCGCGATTCATGCCGGCATTGCAATGCAGAAAAACCCGATCGCCCGCGTCGGTCAAACGTTTAAGCTCAACCAGCGCCCCCTCCATGTGATTTTTCAGCGCGTCCGCGCCGCTGTCGGGAATCGCTGTGCGGATAAATTTGATCGAATGGTCACGATAAGCGTGTTCGAGCGCGGCCAGATTCAGTCCATTGAATTTCAGATCGTCATCGTCCTGGACGCTGTGAACCGCAGTCACCCGACGATGCTCGCGGAGCCATCCAATATCTTCGACTCGCGGGTACTCGCCGATCAGCAACTGATCGCAGATTTCACTGACACGCGGACGCCCTTCACCGCGCGATAGACGCGCTTCGTCGGCCGGCCTGGGTGTAAACCAATCCATTCAATATCGAGTTATGCAGCATGGACGCGACTGAGCCAAGCGCCCGCGGAAACGAGTCATTGATTAGCTATGCAGACCGGGGGTTTTCCGGCCCGTTCCCATTCGAATTGCCAGATTGAAGCGGCCGTGGAAGCGGCGTCTGCGACTTGATTCGTTATCCACTGCTGGTCCTCACGCATCAAAATCTGCGAGAGCTGCCAACTGGATCCGGCCTGCGAACGGGCCTGGCGATCCGCCGTGATCAGCTCCGGAATCAACGCGTTCGACTGGCGCAACTCCGCGATCACCGGGGTCCATACCGACGCAATCTTTTCGAGCCGTATCCGTGGCGCGGCGGATCGCTGCAATTCGGCTACGTTCAAATCGGCGGTACGCTCAAGCCGCGCATGCACTCCGCGATCTTCGGAGTAGCCATCGTAGTGTTCTGTGGTATGCAGCGGCTGACTCGCATCGCCGACGTAATGGCTCAAAAAACCGGCCGCTTGCAACATGCTGGCGCAGTCGCGATCGCGCAGGCCGGTCGCCATCAAGTCGGCTTCCTGCTCGATCGCCCACGGCAGAACCCCGGCTTTTCTGAGCCTGCGCGTGCCGAAACGATTCACCATCACGGCATAATTCGGATCGAGCGCCGCTATCGGATCGCTGCCGAAATACTCCAGATCGATAAAGTGACGATGGCCCTCGGCTTTATCC
>DAHVFB010000086.1 GCA_027317185.1 Deltaproteobacteria bacterium | reverse complement strand
CATCAGGCGTTCAAGATGGCTCCCCCGAACATATTCTTCAGAGGGGTACCAAATCGGCAGGTTGCTACTCGAATTTGCGATAGAGGTCATCGATATTCCCCAGGATTTTGCAATATGGGATCAGACTGGCGGGTCGAAAACATCTTGTAGCGAAAAAATTACAATTACTCGACGGTGAAGAGCATGTATGAGGATATTGGTCCTGAAAGTTACCAATTTTCAATTTTATCAACGAGCATTGGAAAAAATTACAAGTCGCGCTGCAAGTGGCTGTAAAATTTACTCCATGCTACTTAACCGGCGGAACCTCTATTCTAACTCTTCGATTTTTTCGTGATTCGAATGGCATGGGAATAGCTTAGTATCAGCAAGCGTACGGCATGATTGGAGAATTCTCATGAATCCGCATAAAATGCTATGTAACGCCCTGATTTTGGGGGCCTTGTGCGCTACTCCAGCGATGGCTCAATCGCACAATTCGCAGACTGCCTTTTCAACGGTTTCGTCAACAGCTACTGAAACCACTTATCAGCCGCGTACGATCATTTCCTACGGCGGTGCGCCGCTAAGCTCCCCGGAGCAGAAAGGCTACCAACATTGGGACGAATTCGCGCAAGAAAACCCCCAGGTTGTGCGTCAATTAAGTTTCAATCCGCGCCTGATCAACGATCCTGATTATGCGCGGAACCATCCCGAATTCGAGCAGTTTCTAAAGGATAATCCCAAGGTGGCCGAAGACCTGGCTGAGCATCCGGGCAATTACATGCCGGAAGTGGAGATCGCCCGCGGGGTAACTCACAGCGTAGAGCAGTGAAATTGCGCGAACATCGTACTTTGCTGGCATTTTCCGTAGTTTTAATGGGATTAGGTGTGCAGGCGTGCTCTAGCGGCTCGCGGACGACGCAAACCACGGTCATGCGAACGGGCGCGCCGCCGCAATATGCCTATGCCAGTTCTGAATCACTCGATCCTCGTCCGTCTGAAACTACCACTACCACCACCACGACTACGAAGCGGCCTGACAGTTTGCTGGGCGCCACCACGCACGCCGTTGGTACTGCGATCGCGCTCCCGTTTCGATTAGTGGGCGATGCGCTCGGCCTAATCTTTTAAATAGCGCGGTTTCTATCGGTCCTTTTGTAACAGCATCATCCCGGCGACGATAATGGCTAGGGGGAAGGTCGCTATCAGGTAGATGAGCAACAACAGACGCTGGTTGTCGCTTATCGGAGTGGCAGAGCCGCGCGCGAGCATCAGGCACATGATGAGGGCAAGCGGATAAACTAGAATTCCGGTGAAGATCAGCCTTTTACCTGCTTTCATCTTAAAGAACTCTCCGCTCCCTAACCTCACCGCCAGCGAGTCAGGCATTACCTATCCGGCTAAAGCGTCGGCGATACTGAAGCCATGCGACGAACCATAACACTACCATCAGCACCGCCATCGCCAGCCCAATCATGCCTAGGTCGAGCGCGTCGACCATGCGCCACAGCGGTCCGTCAAGCGCGAGACCGGCGCTAAGCGCTTGCAGCCATTCGATCACTGCGACCAACAGCGCCATCGCGACCGTGAATCCGGTGACCACCGTGTTGAAGAACAGCTTCTTAAGCGAATCCGCAGCCGCCCACTCGTAAATTCGCATCATGAGGGCGCCGTCCAGTGCATCCACCACGGTCATGCCGGCGGCGAACAACAGGGGAAAAATCATTACGGCACTGAAGGGAAAATGGCCACTGCCAGCCGCCTCCGCGGCGATCGCAAGCAACCCCACTTCGGTGGCGGTGTCGAAACCTAATCCGAACAGAAAGCCAACGAAGTACATTTTCCAGCCCGCATCGATCCGCCGATATAGCGAACCAAAAATCCTGGCGATTACCCCACGCCGCTCCAGTAGATATTCGACCTCGATGCTTTCGCCACCGCGTGGAGTTCGCGTTTGCGCAGTGAAGGTCCGATAGAGCTGGATAAAAACGATGAGGTTGACGATCCCGATGCCGGTAAGGAACGCCGACGACAGCATCGTGCCAAGCAGCGTATGATGGAGGGTGCGGATAAGCGCCGCGCCCTTCGGAGTGGTGCTTTCAAGCGCGATTCCCAACGCCAGCATAATCACAATCGTCGAATGGCCGAGCGCGAAGAACAAGCCGGTCGTGATGCAATGGCGGCCGTCGCGACGCAGCTTGCGGGTGACGTTATCGATCGCGGCGATATGGTCGGCGTCGAAGCCGTGGCGCAATCCAAGAAAATAGGCCAGCGTACCCATCCCGGCGACCGAAACATCAACCGTGAGCGCGAGCCGCGCCAGCGCCAGCCAAACCGCGAGATTGAATAAAGCAAGTCCCGCGAGCAAAAGGACAAAGCGACGACGGTCACTGGATGACTTGGTATGCATAAAAAAAGTCGGGCTGGCGGCGTCCAAAGCTTAGTTAAGCCATCTGCGGCTGGCGAGAAGAACTGCGCAGATCAGGCCAGACCGTCAACCGGTGCCACCACTATCTTCATTTCGATCATGGGGCTAGCCTGATTGGTGTCAGGGGAGCGAAAGTTCATATGGAGGCCATTGAGGGATGAGGGGAGGACGCCGAGCGTTGACGACGGTGGCGATCGGAGCAGCGATGGCGCTGGTACTGAGCGGATCATATGTATGCGCGCAGACCATGGGCGAATATGGCGCAACCGTCAACTCCGCCGGAACCGCGACCGTGCCGGGAGGCAGCGAAATTTCCAATGGAACCGATTCTGCTTTGAGTGCACAGGCCTCGGAGCTGGATTCGGAACATGATCCGTTGGCCGACGCGCCGAACTACTTTACGGAAGACTCGGACAACAATGCCGGCGATCTCGGCACGAACTATGGGCCGAGCCAAAACACGGACCCGACTCCATACGCGCCGACGGTCCCGTGACGCCATCATTTTCGGTTCTGCTCACTTAATTTTCGGCAAAACCCGATCGGCAAAGCGTTCAAGAGATCGCATGATATCCCGCTGCGGCATGCCGCCGAAATTCACTTTCAGCGCAACTTCTGTAATCCCGGACTCGGCCAGCTCAGCGAAGCGGGCGAGAACCTGATCCTCGTCGCCGAAAATCGCCCGTTCCGGATAGACGTGATCGTAGTTGGCGGCCAGCTCCTCGAACTTGGCCGCGATTCCACCGTATCCCTTATATTGCGCGGGATCGGCGTCGACCCGGTTTGCGGCGGCGGCGGTGCGATGGAATTGCTCGACGTAGGGCCGCGGAAATTCTTTCGCCTGGCGCGCATTCTCGCCCATGTAGAAATGCAACTCGACCATGATTTCCGCGGTCGCCGGATCGCGACCGGCAGCGGCCCGTGCGCCGCGAAAAAGCTCGAACCGCCCGCGCATCTCTTCGTTTGTGCTGACGATCGGAACGTACATCAGGTTGTAGCCCAGCCGTCCCGCCCATAGAAACGATTCCTCGGAGATGATCGCGGCCAGGTAGATCGGCGGATGCGGTTGCTGCAACGGGTGCGGAATCACCGTGAGATCGCGCACCTTGAAGAAGCGTCCGTCGAAGGAAAACGGCTCGCCCTTCCACGCTTTGATGATCAAATCATGCGCCTCGTTGAAGCGCGCGCGGCTCTCGTCCATCGGGATATTGAAGGCGTCGTACTCGGCGCGCTCAAAGCCGCGGCCAATCCCAAAGATTGCGCGTCCGCCGGAAATCGAGTCGAGCACCGCGACCTGCTCGGCCACCCGAATCGGATGGTTGATCGGCAACTGAACCACGCCGCTCGCGATCCGCATCCGTTTGGTACGCGCGGCGGCGGCGGTTGCGAGCTGAATTGCCGAAGGGATCGCGCCGCCATAGGGAAAAAAGTGATGCTCGGCGAACCAGACGGCATGGAAGCCGGCCTGCTCGGCGAAATCGATTTCCTCGAAGATGTCGCGATAGAGATTCGCGGGATGCCCGTGAACCTCCTTCAGGTAGGTTGGCAGATAGAACAGCGAGACTTTCATCGGAATGAATTTACAATCTCGATCCGCAATACGGAAACCGGATTTTGAAAAAAAATATTTGCGCGGCTGAAAGGCATCGTATAATCGGTCAATTATGGAAAACGTACACACGCTGTGGCAATTGCTCGGCGCCGCGCCGGCGAATCGCACCGCGCTGATTGTTCCGGAAAGCGACATTCGTATCAGCTACGGAACCTTGCGCGAGCAGGTGATCGCCGCCGCCGATCTGTTTGCCTCGGCCGGGATCACGACCGGCGACCGGATCGCGATGGCGCTGCCCAACGGGGTGCCTGCGATCGTAGGCTTTCTTGCCGCGACCATCGCCGGCACCGCGGCGCCGCTCAATCTGGCGTATCGACGCGAGGAATTCGATTTTTATCTTCAGGATACCGCGGCCAAACTGTTGATTGTTCCGCCAGAGGCCGGGACGGAGGCGCGCGAAGCGGCCGCGGGCAGGAACATCCCGGTGGTCACTGTTGCCATGGATTCATCCGGCAAGCTGGCGTTTTCCAATCTTTCGCGCAAAGTTTCAGCCGACATGCCGGGTCCCGAGCGAGTCGCGCTGGTGCTGCATACGAGCGGCACCACCGGCCGCCCGAAGCGGGTGCCGCTGATGCATCGCAATCTTGCGATCTCGGCCGCAAATGTCGCCCGAACCTACGCACTTTGTGCCGAAGACGTGTCGTTATGCGTGATGCCGCTGTTCCACGTTCATGGACTGGTCGCTTCGGTGCTGTCCACGTTTTTGACCGGTGGCGCCGTGGTGGTCCCCGACAAGTTCAGCCCATTTAACTTTTGGCGCAGCGTTCAGGATCACAAGGCGAGTTGGTATTCCGCCGTGCCAACTATCCATCAGGTGCTGCTGGCGCGCGCGGAACGATCCGGTGAACGTCCGGCCGGTGCGGAAAACCTGCGTTTCATCAGATCGTGCAGTTCCGCGCTTGCGGCCGATACCATGAAGCGGATGGAAGCGATCTTCGGCGTGCCGGTGCTCCAGGCCTATGGAATGACCGAGGCCGCGCATCAGATGGCTTCGAATCCGCTGCCGCCGAGCGAGCGCAAGCCCGCCAGCGTCGGCCTTGGCACCGGCCTGGAGATCGGCATTGTCGATGAAGCGGGCAATCACCTGAAGACCGGCGAGGCCGGCGAGGTGGTGATCAAGGGTCCCAACGTGATGGCCGGCTATGAGAACAATCCCGAAGCGAACGCCAAATCATTCACCAACGGATGGTTCCGCACCGGCGATCAGGGCGTGCTCGATGACGCCGGATACCTGCGGCTGGTCGGCAGGCTCAAGGAGATGATCAATCGCGGGGGCGAGAAAATTTCGCCGATCGAAATCGACGAACTGCTGTTGAGCCATCGCGCGGTGGCCGAAGCGGTGAGCTTCGGCGTTGAGCATCCCTCATGGGGCGAGGAGGTGGCCGCAGCGGTGGTGCTGCGCGAGCCGGTGACGGAGAAGGATCTAATCGCACACTGCAAATCGCATATGGCCGAGTACAAATGCCCAAAACACATTCATGTCGTCGATGCAATTCCGCGCACTGCGACCGGTAAAATTCAGCGTGGCGCGGTGGCGGCCGCGATGAAAGCGAAGGCCTGAGGCCGCGCGGTGAAGTTCGCAATCGCCGGAGCCGGTGCGATCGGCGCGTATATCGGGGCGTTGATGGCGCGCGCCGGACAGGACGTGACGCTGTTCGCGCGCGGGCCGCATCTGGATGCGATGCGTAATCGCGGCGTTCGCATCATCACCGCAAACGGCGAGTTTACGGCGCATCCGCGGGTGACCGGAACGATTGAAGATCTCGGCGCAGCCGAGGTCGTCATGCTCGGCGTCAAGGCCCACGGTCTCGCGACTTTGGCGCCACGGCTGGCGCCGATCCTGCGCCCGGACACGATTGTCGTCAGTACGCAGAACGGCCTGCCGTGGTGGTTTTTTCAAACCGAGAACGGAAGATTCTCCGATCTCACGCCGGATCGGCTCGACCCCGGCGGCATCATCTCGAGATCGATCGAGTTTCGACGCATCGTCGGTTCGATCGTATACTTCGCCACCGAAATCGTTGAACCCGGCGTGATTCGACATACCGAGGGCGACCGCCTTTCGCTCGGCGAGCCTGATGGCAAGCGATCCGGACGCTGCCGCCAGATTGCCGATGCGATGATTGCGGCCGGATTGCACTGCCCGGTCACCACTCATCTGCGCGAGGAAATCTGGGTTAAGCTGATTGGATCCGTGGCTTTCAATCCGGTAAGTCTCCTGACCGGCGCGACTATCGGCGCGATGCTGCGCAACGATGAAATGCGTGCGCTGGTGCGCGCGATCATGACCGAGGCCGGCGAAATCGCCAATGCGATCGACGTGAAGCTGCCAATTTCGATCGACAAGCGAATCGCGGGCGCCGAAAAAATCGGCGAGCACAAAACCTCGATGTTGCAGGATTTCGAGGCGGGCCGGCCGCTGGAACTGGATGCAATAGTTGGCGCACTGGTGGACCTGGGCGATCGTCTCGGCCTCGCGATCCCGCATATCCGTACAGTTTACGCATGCGCCCGCCTGATGATCGAAACGCGCGGAAAATCAGTCCGGCAGAATTAACCGGAGAGCGAAGATGGAATTCGGAATAATGTTCGCCACGCACGTCGGCAATTGGGACATCATCAGGTATGCCGAAGAACTCGGCTATGACCGCGCGTGGGTGCCCGACTCGCACATGATCTGGTCCGATTGCTACGTGACGCTGGGCCTGGCGGCCGTGAACACGCGTCGGATCAAGATCGGCACCGGGATCGCTGGCGCCGGCACGCGAATCGCGCCGGTCACCGCGCACTCGATTGCAAGTATCAATCAGCTTGCACCAGGCCGCGTGTTTTTGGGCGTGGGATCGGGTCACACCTCAATGCGTGTGATGGGCCAGAGCTTCGTTTCGCTCCCTGAACTGCGCGAATATATCCGTGTCACAAAGAAACTGCTGGCCGGCGAAGAGGTCGAATATGACTATCGCGGCAACACCCAGCCGATAAAGTTTCTCCATCGCGACCGCCACTTCATCAATCTTGATAGTAAAATCCCGGTCTATCTTGCCGCCAACGGGCCGAAAGCGATCGGGCTGGCGGGCCAGCTATGCGACGGATGGATTGCGTCGACTGCGAGTCATCGCGACGCGCAAGCATTCTTCGGCCATCTTCACGCCGGCGCGAAAAAGGCCGGCCGAAGTATCGATCAAAATTTCCATACCACCTTCGTTACCGCCGGATGCGTCCTGCGTCCCGGCGAGAAGCTGAGCAGCGAACGCGTGATCGACGAGACCGGGTCGCAGGTGGCCTGCAATCTCCATCTGAACTATGAGATGTGGCTGTTCGGCGGTAAAAAAGACGAGCTGATCCCGGCCTGCTTCACGAATGTATGGGACGAGTTCCTGGAACGGGTCGCGCGCTTTCCGAAAAACTCATGGTTTCAGCATCTGTACAACGGACACTGCACGTTCCTGCAGCCGGAGGAGCGTAGGTTCATCACACCCGCGGCGATCGCGGAATATACCATGACCGGTGAGCCGGACGAGCTGACTGCGCGGCTGCGTGCGATGGCCGCGATCGGCTTCAACGAAATCGCGCTGCTGCCACCAGCCGATCACGCGCGCCAAGTGTTTCGCGATTTTTCGGAACTGGTGATGCCGGCGTTTCGCTGATCAGCGGGTCATCGCAAGTCCAGCAGCCGGACCGCAAGGCGGCCGAGATCGGTGCGGAGATCGCCCAGTGATGAACCAACTTCAAAATGGTTCAGCCCCTTGCATAGCACGAGATCGTACAGCTTGCCGATTGCTTTGAGCTGCGCGGCGAAATCGCGCGCCTGCCGCTGAAACTCGTGGGTCTCCTTATCGCCGTAAGCGACCGCGACCGGGCAATGCAGATTGTCGAGGTGGCGCGCGGGACTGAGGTCGGCCTCTTCCGCTTTCGAGATTTTGACGTAACTGCTGCGTGCGCTCAGCATCACCGGCTCCAGATCGTACATCCCGCTGATGCACAATCCAGCCTTGATGATTCTTTGTGGGAGTTGGTGAAGACGCGGCCAATCCGTGACCAACACGTTGGCGGTCAGATGGCCGCCGGAGGAGCATCCCGCGACGTAGATCTGGTCGGGATCGCCGCCGAATGAGCGCGCATTCTTATATACCCAGGCTACTGCGCGGCGCACCTGCTCAACCATGTCGGGCAGCCGGACCGCCGGGATGTTCGCGAAGTTCAAAACCACGAAATGCGCCCCGGCTTCGACCAACACCGGCGCAGCGAAGCACGATTCATCCTTGGACAGGTTGCGCCAGGCGCCGCCATGGATGAAGACCATCACGGGTGCGTTCGGACGCGAAGTGGGGAAAATATCGAGAACTTCGTCCGCCGTCGGACCGTAGGAAATGTTGCGCTGGTGTTTTAGTTTCGAGCGCGCGTCGGCGCTGGCCGACGTCCACCATGCGATCACTTCGTCGGCATTAGGCGCCCACGGACGCTGATCGTAGTTGCGGTCCAGCTCGGCTTGATCGTAGTCCAAATATACCTTTGGTCCGTTGCTCATGGTGCCCTCGCCGGGGTTTCGAATTAGATGAGGTTTGCCCCTCCTTCTAATCGAGCCAACGGTGATCCTGCAACCCATTGAGCCTGCGGATTGCGTGAATCCGAGCAATTGCGACGTTGATTGCGACGGATAACGCCGTTAGCTTTGAGTATCTTCTATCAAATCAGTCAAATTTTCCTCGGCAGCTTTTGATGACACACCTTAGCGAAGTCCAGGTGCTCCGCTTCCTGGTCCAATTCACCCTGCTGTTCCTGTGCGCGCGGGCGCTGGCCGACGTGATGAAGCGCTTCGGCCAAGCCACCGTGATCGGCGAACTGCTGGCCGGGATCGTGCTTGGACCGACACTGCTGGGTCATTTTGCGCCGGCATTGCATACCATGCTTTTCCCGCCCGACGTGGTGGGCGATCATTTGCTCGAAGCGGTTTCCTGGATCGGAGTGATCCTGCTGCTGCTTTACACCGGGCTCGAAACCGATCTCGACATTTTGCGTGGGATGGGCCGGGCGGCACTGGTCGTTTCGTTCATGGGAATTGTCCTGCCATGGATCAGCGGTTTTCTGCTGGGCTGGTATATTCCGGCCAGCTATCTCGCCGCGCCCCATCAACGCCTGATATTCAGCCTTTTTATGGCGGTCGCGATGTCGATCTCGGCGGTACCCGTTATCGCCAAGATTCTGATGGACCTCGATCTGATGCGGCGCGACCTTGGAATGCTGATTCTGGCGGCCGGGATTCTCGACGATACGATTGGCTGGTTGATGCTGTCGATCGTCGCAGGCCTGGCGATGCATGGCACGATCGATCTGAAAACACTGGGGGAAATTTTGGCCGCGATGACGGCCTTTCTGGCCTTCTGCTATTTCATCGGCGCCAGCTTCGTGGTTTGGCTGCTGCGCTGGCTGGACGACCGCGCGGTGGCGGAGCACGCCGGCATGACCGTTATGCTGGGCATCGCGATGGTCTGCGCGATCGCCACCCAGGCGATCGGAATTCACGCGGTGTTCGGCGCATTTGTGGCGGGCGTGATGATGGGGCGGTCGGCGCGCCTGCGCAAAAACGATCGGACGGAACTGGAGGCGGTCACGATCGCCATCTTCGCACCGATCTTTTTTGCCTATTCGGGCCTGAAGGTTGATCTATTCGCGCTCCACAGCGTGGTCATGCTCGGTATCGTGCTGGGGATAGCGATCGCTGGAAAATTGGTCGGCTGCACTTCGGGAGCGCTGATGTTCGGGCTGACCTGGCCTGAGTCGCTATCCGTGGCGATTGGGATGAACGCGCGCGGCGGAATGGGCATTATCGTCGCCCTGCTCGGCCTCAGTCTTGGCGTGCTGACGCAGCAGATGTATGCGATCATCATTCTGGTCGCGATCATAACCTCGCTCATCACGCCGTCCATGCTTGGTTTCATGCTGTCGCGGGTTAAGCGGCGGCCCGAAGAAACCGAGCGGCTTGAGCGCGAGCGCATTCTCGAGCGGCTGCCATTTGCAAAAGAAGGCGCCAAGCTGCTGGTGCTGAGCGGCGGAGGTCTAAATGCGCAACTGGCGGCTCATGTGGCGGCCGCCCTCGGTAATCATCACGACTCGAGTATCACGGTGTTCACTGCCACGGTGTCGGACTCTCAACCCAAAGATGGCCAGGCCGCGGCGCAGTTTGAGCTAATCAGATCGATCGCCGCCCTCAGTGGCGCGCCGAACATCCTGCGCCGATCCGGCAGCGGCGAATCGATCGCCGAGGCGATCGTCAAGGAAAGCGAGCGTGGCTACGATGCGATTTTCGCGGGTGCCTCGCACGCCGCGGAGGATAGCGCATTGGGCGGTTTCATTTTGCATGAATTGGTCCGCAACGCGCGCGTGCCGGTGATTATCGTGCGGAACATCGGGGCGCCGGTGCCGTTGAAAAAAATACTGGCGCCGATCAGCGGCGCGCCATTTTCGCGTCTGGGCGCAACGGTCGCGATGCTGTACGCGGCCGCGGCCAGCGCTGAGGTGACGGCTCTGTATGTGAAGGAAAAGCCCGCTATCTCGTTACGCGACATGTACCGGTGGCGAACCGCACCGCAGGACGGCCTGCCGGTCACCGAAGACGTCAAACAATTGGGGACGCAACTTGGAATCGCAGTGGATACGCGAATCGCAGCGGGGGGCAAACCTGAGACCGCAGTCGTAACTACCGCCGAACGGGGAGGCTTTGATCTGCTCGTGATGGGCGTCTTGTTCCGGCCCGCCGAGCAGCGGCTCTACTTCGGGCCGAAGGTCGATTACATCTTGCGCAACGCCCGTTGCGCGGTGGCGGTAGTGGTCTCGCCCGATCTTTCGCAAAGCTGACCGCGGTCTAATACTCCCACTGCCAGTTGAGTTCTATCTGATTACCAACCTGCGAGCTGGTGGAGGCCGAGGTATTCAAATTGAGATGCGGGGTAAGATAGACCGTGACCGAACCTGATTGACCCTGCCCGCTCGTGGTCGCCTGCGATCCCGAAACATAGACGTTATCTGTCAGATAGTGTCCGACGCCAAGCCCGCCATTGCTCATCGTGAGACCGAGGTTCTGGACGCCCAGCGCCTGCGCCACTGACTTTCCGAGCTGCGCGGTGGCCGCGCCCGCCGCCATCGAGAGTGCCTGTTGTTGAAGTCCCTGCTGCTGACCGGAGGTAAGCTGACTCGCCGGTTTGCCGAACATCAGAACCGACAGGATATCGGACTGCGGCAGCGTCGGAAGGCTACTGAGCGTCAGTACTGGTTTGCTCGCTAATCCAGTCAGATTCGCGATGATCTGATAGCGTCCGACGCTATATTGCCCCATCAGATCGAGAAGCGGATCGAATTGGCTTCCGCCGGTGAATCTGATCGATCCACGATTCACAGTGAAGGTTTTCCCGACCAGTACCAGCGTTCCCTGGACCGTGTGGATTACTCCCCAGATACCCAGTTCACCATGATTCGCCTTAGATACGCGCAATTTGCCGTCAATGTTCACCTCCGACTGATCATTCTTTATCCAGTTATTCCGGCCGATAAGCACCTCGATCTGCAAACCCACATAGCGAAACATGCTACCCGCACGAGACTGGGTGTTGCCGTTCTGAGTTGATTCACCGGGCGCGGGAGCCGGTTGGTTCCATGAGTCCGAGACCACAATCGTGTGGTCCGCTTTGTAGGTTTTCTCGCCGAGCAAATCGAGATCCGGACGATAGAGGCCATGGAGAACATCAATTTGCCCTGTGATGTTGGGCGCATCGATCGGACCGGCACACGAGAGATTGCCATTGACCGTGGCGTTAAATTGACGAGTCGCGATCGCCGGCCATTTATGGAGCGAAACCGTCAGATCAGCCTGCTCGGGCGCGTAGTCGGAAAGCGTAACCAGTCCTTTGCCACTGAGGTTTCCATCTTCAGCATCGGCGGACAGGGCTACGAGTTTTATTTGCCGCGGAGCCAGTTCCAGCCGGAGATTTCCGTGGTTGACCCGTACCGCGAGCGGCTTAATCAGGAATTGTCCTCCGTTCAGCGCGAGATAACCGGTGGGTTCCGGATGCCGCAGCGCACCATGCAGCGCCACGTTGAGCGTCAGCGTGCCCTTGATGTCTTTGACCGCACCGGGGTTCAACACATTGAGGAATGCGAGGTCAAGTCCGCGCGAGCTGGCGATCAAATCCACGCCGCCGCCGAGTTGGTGCGCGAACCCATGGATCCAACTGAGTTGCAGCGGGACGGTGCCTGAGAGATCGAGATGATGCGCCGGATCCTGCATAAACGCGAGCGCGATCGAAACCCGCGTGCCCGCGTAGTCGAGCGTCGTCGACAGCCCCTGGTAGTGGATACCGCCAAGCTGGAGATCGTTCGCCTCGGCGCCGATTCTGACGAGTGGCGCCCCTGCGGTTCCGGCTATTTTGATTTGCGCCGAAACGATACCTGACAGACCGGGATTTTGAGCTAATAGCCCTGCGATTGGCGATAGTCGGAGGCGCTCGATTTTCGCCTCGAGTTGCTGCGCACCGTTGTTCGCGACGGTGCCCTCGATCGAGACGTGCTGATCGTCGCTCGCAAGCTCAAGCCCACTGATTTTGAGTGACTGTCCGGCCAGCGCCACCACGGCCGGGTTTTGCAGCCGCCAGTTTCCCGCGTCGGTGGAAAGCGCAAGCGCCGCCAATCGGAGGGTCGTCCGCCGCGGTTGATAAACGAGGTCGCCTGCGAGCGCCAGGCTGCGCGTCGCGGTCTGAACTGCGTTTATCGTGACGGCTACATCTGCCGTACGACCGGACCGGGATTTCACGGTGGCGTGGAATGACTTCAGCGGCATCCCGGCGTTTACCCCTTCGAGTCCGATCGTCAGTTGCCCCCGCATCGCCTGAGTTGGGCCGCCGATACCGCCGACGTCGTACGTGAGATGACCGCTGTCGACTGCGTATCGCTCGAACCGTATGCGGGAGAAGTCAGCCGCGCCGGACAGGCGCAGAGCTTGCGGACTTCCTGCGGCCACGCCCGCCACGGCGATCGCGCCGCCCCCTGGTCTCCCAGCAATTGCCAGCCATGGTTGGAGGTTGGCGCTGCGCAATGTGTAATGCAGCCGGCCACGATGCTGGCCGGTCAGTGTCACCTCGCCCCGGGCTGACAAGATCGAATCTTTCGCGCTGAAAAGACCATCGGAGATATGGAGCACGCCATTCGCTACGCGCGCATCGATACGTCCTCGATCAATCCTCGCCGGACCCAAAGTCGAGGGCAGGCAGATCAGATGCACGGCCGCAGCCATGGTGGCCGGATTGGCGCCCACGCCCTGAACACGAGCGGTCAGATTGAGCTTCCCCGCCGGAACAGATTTTTGCCTCGCCATGCGATTCAGTTCGAGTTGCTTTACCGCAAGCTGCAGGTTGTATTTGGCCGCGCCGTTGATATCGATCTTTCCCGCCAGGTCAGCATGCCCTGCGCGGCTGGAAAGTTTCGCATCGAGCGCCGCTACTTTCTGTTTGAAATGCCCTTCGAGCGTCAGGTTTCCGAATTGATAACCAGCGAGCGCCAGCCCCCTATCCTGCAAATTCGCTTCGGCCTCGAGGCCAGCTATCGTTTTGCCGCGGCCGTTCGCTTGAACCGTGCCATCGATCGCTCCGGCCGGGATGTTGCGCGCAATCGTGGCAGCAATCAGGCCGTGAACATCCAGTTGATGGAGTTGCAGCGTTGCGTTGTAGATTGGTTCAGTCGCGGTCAGATCCGCTTTCGCACGCCCCGCGATCCGCCCCTGACCGGCGGCGATATTTAGATCGAGATCAACAGCCTTCAGAGTGTTCGCGGTCAGATGCGCTGTGCCGGAAAGATTTTTCGTCAGCGGTGCGTTCGCCACGAATAAGTTCAGGTCAGCCGCCGCAAGCGTTTTTACGGCGATTGTGGCGTCGAACTGCTTCGCGCCAAGGTTGCTCGCTTGCGCATCGAGGGTGGCCGAAGAAAGTCGCGTTCTCAGCGCGAGATGCAATTCGGGAATCGCACCGGATGGATGATCGACGGTCGCATACGTGAAATTTCCCTCGACAGTGCTGTCCGGATATCCCGGCATTCCGATCGCAGCAGTTAAACGTTTCACGGCGAAGCGCATACCAGGCTTGCCGATGGTGAGCGCCGCGGCGAGCTGCGCTTCGCGAATCCAAATAGCCTTCCCGGACCTGGGAACGATCTCGGCGCAGGCGTGCTCAAGCTTCAGACCGCCAACCCGGATCGCGAACGAACTGCTGCCGCCGCTCGGAGATCGCGGCGTTAGCGCCTGGAGCAGGTTCCATTGTCCATCGGACCCTTGCGTCAGTTGCAGGGTCGGCCGTTCGGCTACCAACGAATAGATATCCAGTTCGCCGCCAAAAATCGGCAGAAGTCCGTAGCCCGCGCGCAGGACTGGAATAAAAGCCGCTTCCGATCCCCGATATTGCAGCCGCACGTCGCGCAGAATCAGATTGCCCCAGATTGAACCCTCGATCTTTCCGACCGAAAGCTGTCCCTGATAAGTCTGCGCGATATAAACGTTGACGCGGGTCTTCAACAGGTTTCTGAAGGTGGCGGTGCCAGTGAAAATTGCGATTCCGATCGCCACTGCCGCCACGATCGCAATACCGGCGATCGTGAGCCATTTGAGCAATTTCAAAACCAGTCGCATTTTCATTCGCACTAAAAAAACTGACCGATACTGAAGTAAACCTGCCAGGCTTGCTGGCCCGGCGGCTTCTTGAATGGAATTCCCAGATCGATCCGTAGCGGTCCGACCGGCGTGGTATAGCTGACCGCGGGCCCGGCCGCGAAATCCAAATTCGAAATTGGCAGATCGTACGGACGCAGCGAGAGCTGGCCGAAGTCGAGAAACAGCGCGCCGCCAATCTGTTGCCAGATCGGATGGCGCAGCTCGAATGAACCTTCGATATCGCTAAGTCCGCCGAGCGGAGTGTGATCTGAACTCTGCGGGCCGAGAAGCCAGTATCCGTAACCGCGAACGCTGCCCTCGCCGCCCGCATAGAAGCGATAAAACAGTGGGTAATTGTATTTCGATCCAAGTGAATCGCCGGTTCCCACCTTGAATCGAGTCGCCAGAATCGTATTCCATCCGATCGCTTCGTAATGTTTCAGCTCGGCTTCCACCCGATAAAAATTAAACGCGCCACCCCAGATAGCGCCGCCCTGCATCGCATCGATGTTCAGAACGTAACCGCGGTGCGGATAATAGGGATCGTCTGAAGTATTCATCGATAATCCAGCGAAAGGCCCGGATAAAAATCCACTCTGCCTGAATCCATGCAGCGCCCTGACCACGGTTGGATCGATAGCGGTCAGTTTCGCATACTCGAGTCTGAATCCAATGTACGCGACGAGTTCTGGCGTGAATGCGTATTGAAAGCGCGGCAGGAAACGGGTGGCGAACAGAGTGAAAGTGGGCACCTGTTGAATATCTTCGCGTAGATCGAGATAGCCGGTCGCATTAGGCAGGCCGAACAGGAACGGCTGCATCAGCGACGCCCCCAGCGCGCTGTCAATGCTGGAGTAGTCCGCGATCAGCGATAACTGGCGGCCATCACCTTGCCAGTTCAAATCGCTCCATTGAAAGTCCGCCACAAACTGGCTTTCGGTGTTGTAGCCGCCACCAACCTGAATCTGATGCTTAGGTTTTTCGCGAAGTGTCAGCTTAATCGGTACCACTTGTGGATTGCCGGTATGAAGCTGCGGATCGAAACGAACCAGGGCGAACAGACCAAGCATCAAAAGATTAGCGCGCGACTTTTCGATCTGTTGCTGCGAGAAGCGCTCACCCGGCTTGTAAGTCAGCGCCCGCGAAACGATCTCCGCCGCGACGTGATCGGCGCCAACAATTTCCGTATTCCCGAACACCGCTGAGACCCCGGGATGAACTCGGTACCAGATGCGAGCTTGGTTCTGCGCCAGATTGACATGCGCTCGCCGATCGACGGTCACATGAGCGTGCCCAGTATCGAGAAAATGTTCGCGAAGCACGTCCTCCGCGCGGTGATATTCAGTTTGATCAAAAATGACACCGGGCTTGAGCTTGATCGATCGATAAATTGGCTGTTCCGGCGGAAGGACAGCGTTGTCGACCTGAATCTGCAACGATTGCACCGTAACCGGCGGGTTTTCGGTGACCTGAATGGAAGCATTGACCACCTCTTGCGAAGTGCTCAGGTTGTATTCGACCTTTGCCTGGAAGTATCCATGCGCCACATAGAATTGCCGGATCCGTTGCAGATCAGCCGTGAACACATCCGAATCGAACTCGGGCCGCTTTTTCCAGAATTGATAAGACTGGTAAATTGGCCGCATCTTGGTTTTCATCTGCGCCAACAGCCGGCTATCGGAAAATGCGTGGTTGCCGGTGATCGAGATCTTGCCGACCTGGTATGTACGTCCCGGCTTTAGATCATCGATCTTTTCTGCCCGCGTTGGCCGGCAGGTCAGCAGTAAGAGCATCAGGGACAACGCCAAGCCGAACCACAGAGGCAACAACCGAGAAGCCCTGAGATTAGATCTGACTCTGGATGGCGAAACACGGTCGGATAAATTGGCGCAACAGAGGTTCATGTCTCGCAGGCTGATCGCGCCCGGCATCGAATTCTTTCACGGTCTTTTACAAGCGGCGCGGGCGATAAGCAGCTTCCATGCCCAAATATGTTGCGATTTAGAGTCGATGCTTAAATCGGTGGCATCAACGGAGTCCGCTTGTAACAACTACATTCCATACACGCGGGAGGAAATGAAATCCTTTTCCTGAGCCGCCCACACAGTTAACCGCCGATTTGCAGAGAGAAAGGGAAAGTAATCCAGCGCCCAACCGACGAACCGCCCCCTGGTATGATGATTGCTGGTCTTTGTCAGGGTCTACCGAACGAGGCTATGAAACAAAAGAAGAACTATCGCGTAGGCGACTCAGTTTCGAGGGAAATTCGGCCTCGAATATCAAATTAGGAGCATACCGATAATGGATGATATTCCTATCCCGAGTTCGGAAGAGATTGAGACGATGTCGTGGATTCGATGCAACACGGAGCGTACCCGGCTGCGCAATGAAGTCTCCTTCGCACGCGGCAATTCGATGTGGGGTGGGCCGTCCAACGAGGCTCAGATCGTTGCCTTCAATCACGCAATCGAGAAAATAGAACACCGCATGCATGACCTGTCCGGCACCGAACCGCATCAATCAGCGGTGAATTAGCAGTCGAGTACTGTAAAAAACTGCGGGCCGAGCAGGTTATTCGCTGAAGCCGAGATCTTTCAGACGCTCGCGGGCTTCCGCCACGCTGTCGGCATGGACCATCAGCCGTGCCGGTACTGCGGCGGTGGTCCCGAGCATCCGCGATGATTCATCGTCGAATACAAAGGCTTCGAGTCCACCCTGCGCGAGGAAATCGCGCGCCATCTGCACCTGCATCGGATCGATACTGGCGAAGACCTCTTCAAGCTGAGCTGGATCTATATTGTTATCGGCCATATTCACCCTCAATTTATTGTAGCGCGGATGAGCCGGCCTTGCGCTTGTCGCCGGACGACATCACCGCGCGCATCCGGCCGTAAACCGCGATTACGATCGCGATCAGAATCAGCGCCGCGATCAGATTGTCGAAGCGATGGAAATACGGACCCACCTGGTCCCAATGCTGCCCCAGCTTCATTCCAATCCATGCCAGCGCCAGGCACCAGATATACGAACCGAGCAGCGTGTAAATCGAAAATGGCAGCAGCCGCATCCGGGCCACACCAGCCGGGAAGGCCACGAAAGTCCGGATGATCGGCAGCAGCCGTCCGACAAAAACTGCGGCACCGCCGAACCGATCGAAAAAGCGATCTGCGTGCTCCAATTCACGTTCCGTAATCAGAACGTAACGGCCCCATCGCCGCAGCGTCCAACGGCCGCCACTCG
>DAHVFB010000085.1 GCA_027317185.1 Deltaproteobacteria bacterium | reverse complement strand
TCCATATGCGTTCAGATGGGAGAGATCGCGTAATTGGCGATCGATCGCGGCGGCGCGCGCATCGTCATCGGCCACTTCGGCGCGCTTGAGTTCGAGTTCCCCGGTAAGGCCGTTGATTCGCCGGCGCCATCGATCGCGCCCACCGACCACCGCCGCTTCGACCAGCAGTTGTTCCCATCGCCAGGGCGCAACCAAGGTGCCTTCGATTATCGGAACCGGGTCGCGATTTATCGGATCGGTGTGTACCACGGGCGGCGTATCTTCCAGGTCCGAGGCCAGCGCCAGCGGTGCGAGTTCATTGGTGAAGGCGGTGAAACGCCGGGCATCTTCGCTATCCCGCGATGGCGTGTGCGGATAGGGCACCTGCGCCAGCGAAAGGTATTCGGCAAAGCGGCGCGCCGAGAGACCCTCGGCGGCGCATGCCAGCAAGGCCATCAGAGCGCGGCCGCCCGGCTCCGGTAAATCCGTTCCGCGCGAAAAGTAAGCCGGAATTTCAGCCCGATCGAGCGCCTCGCGTAGATACGGTGTGTAACGTTCGGGAGCGTGCAGCAAAATCGCCATCCGATCGAACGCGACGCCGCCATAGGCCTCGGTATGAATCAGCCGTGCGATCTCGACGCATTCCTGCATCTCGCCCGCAGCCGAGAAAATCTCGACGCTCGAATCGAGGTCACGGTATGCGGGTGAGGTTTCAGCGAACAGATTTCGTTGCAGGCGAACAAGCGATGTCTCGGCATCCTGGGCTTCGCCGGAATCCGATGAAACGATCCGTGTGTTGACGCCGAGCGCGTCTTCCAGCATTGCGATAGTCCGATCATCGCCTTGGGCGGCGGTGGCGAAGATTTGCGGTGCGGAACCGGCAAGCGCGCGGATGAAGCCGCAATCGGCGGCCGTGCGCAGCGGTACATCGAGCAACAGCAAAGGGAAATTCGCGAAGCGCGGCGCAGTACTGGAGACGGCGCATTCGGTGGCGATCCGGACGATCGCGGCGCGATCGGCGAGTCCGGCGGCCTCAAGCTCCGCGTCATACTGGGCGAGCATCGCAGCCACCGCGCGATCGCGGGCCGAATGATCGCCAAAATGGGCCGGATCGATTCGATTGAGCCGCAGTTCGCTCAACGTGCTCACCAGGGCATCGGGAAATCCGGGACGCCTGGCGACCGGCTCGAAATACCCGAGTGCGCCGCTGGCCATCAGCGTGTGAATCATGCGGGCGGCGACGGCCTGCGCCGCAAGTCCCTCGATCGGCGCCAGTTCGCGGGCGGCGAGGGTTTCGGCGGCGATCAGACCGGCCAGGCGATAAAAGGTCATCCGATGGACCCCGAACAGCGCGCCGCCCGCAGCCACCATTTGGCGGATCAGGTCATCGGCGGCTTCGGGAACATGGGCGACGACGATAGATTCAGTTCCGGGCGCGAGCGTGGCTAGCCACGAATTGGCGGCGGCGAGCCGATCGCTCGTGCGTGGCGACACCACGATTTGGAATCGAGTGGAGTTGTTTTCGAGCAGCATCGAAAGACGCCAGCAGCGCCGGAGCACCCATCGTTGGCCGTGCGCGCCCGCTTCTCAAGAGCCCGGCCGACGGTCTGTCAACAGTGTATTCCCGGGTCTGGTGTTTCTTCCTCCGCTATTTCACGGGGAAAGATTAGGGGGGGTCCGGCGCCCTTCAGTTGACCAGCATCACCGGGTCGCCGATGCGGACCCGTCCGGCCCGGTTGATGGCCGCGTATACGCCGACGGTGGCCTCATGATGATCAGCGGCGGTTCGCAAGATGGCCAGATCGCGCGGCAGGTCGGTCTGCGGATGAGTCGTCATCACGCACCTGATTACCGGCATCGTGACCGTAATTTCGATCGGGCCAATAAGTAGAGTGCCGCCCATCCATTGGTCTTCGATGAAATGCCCCGGTTCCGAGCCGGTATCGATCAAAATATTGGGACGGAAGCGGCGAACGTCGAACCGTGAATCAGGGTTCAGATGCGCCAGGTGCGCCAACGTCCCGCTCGCGACCAGATGCAACTGTCCGGCGTCGAAAAAAGTTCCTTTGGGCAGCGCCCAGCTATCCGGGCCCGAATCCACCGCATGGTACTTCATGATCGTCGGCAGCATCTGTTCCAACGGAACATCGCCGAATACGATTTGCGGATCGAAGGACGCACGCAACTGTTGATCGGCGGTCGCGTGCTCCATCATGATCCCGACGCCAAGGGCATCGGAGATCAGCTCCGGGGCTTCGGGCGCATCGACCGCAACGGTACGTCCATCGGGCAGCGTGACGATCGGAGCCGCGGTTTCGATCGGATATGCGGCACTTAATTCGAAGGCGCGCGGAAATTTTTTTGCGCTCACGATCCGTCCGCCGGCCAACTCGCGCATCGCCCACGCGCGATCGCCGATCGTGCCGCCGGGTCCGATAACCAATTCGGGCAACTGCTCGCCCAGCATCGATTTGACTGGATACCGAAAGAGCGATCCAACTGTGCCCACCTGTCGCGCGGCCATGGATTTATCCTCCAGTTACTTGCACGAGTCCGCAAGAATTTATTTTCATTTTTGTATTCGGACCCCCTTCCGCACCTTCCCCCGCTTGCAGGGGAAGGAACGGAAGGGGGAATGGTGTCACGCGGTGGGCGTGGCGCTGGGTGTCGCCGCACCCGCAGCAGGCGACGGAGTTTCGCTGGGGATCGCGGAAGGCGAGGCTTCTGCCCCCGGAGCGGACGGAGTCGCAGTGGCGGAAGCCGGGACATACACGGTCGGGAGCGAAGTCGGCGCGGCCTGAACCGGACTCAACGTCGCGGTGGGGGAGGCGGTCAGCAATGCCGTCCCGACGCCATGACCGTAAACCAGTTGGCCACCCATATAGCCCTGATAGCCCAGCAAGATCACCGCGATAATTGCGGCGATCAGATAAATTCCGCGCCATAAGGAAAAGAACCCGACGTACTCGATTAATACTCTCCAGGTGGCCAGCGCGAGGAACACCCATAGCAGCCAGTCGCCGAGCTCGGCGTGATGATGCAGCAGCGCCTTGGTGTCGACGTTCAGCAGATCGTGGACCTTGTGCGCTTCCCACCCGCCGGTTTCCCATGAGATAGCCGCCGAAATCGCGCCGAAGATCATCAGGGTCAGCGCCATGTACCGCATCCATCGAAAACGGGCCATGGTCGAACCGAGCAAATCCATCAAGACGCCGACCATTAAGAGGGCGATCGTGAAGTGGTCGGCGACCGGATGAAGCTTCCATTGTTGAAGGAGGTTGATGATCGGATTCATTATAAGTTCCTGCTTTAGCTCCTGGTTCTGGAATCGCCCGGCGCCATTGCAACGGCGTCGGCTGGTCAATCGCGTGAAGAGGCAGTTACCGAATGGGCAATTTCCCCATAACCGGTTTAACTACTTTGATGCGATGCAAACCTGAATACACATACTAAAGACTATCGCGTCCGCCAATCGCTCTACGTCCGTCCAAAACTGGCCGGTGATGGTCATGGTGCCGCGCTCGACGAAGTAGCCGGTGAGGGTGTCGGCGAGGCGGTCGGAGTGGCCGTGCTGGCCGCTGGGCCTGTTTCGACGCCAGCGATCGCGCCGGGCGAGGATATCGCGGCCGGCAGCGCGGGTGGCGGCGCATAGATGGTGGTGGGTGCGGAGTGATTCTCGGATCGAACGAGTACGGTGGTCTCGCGGCTCTGAAACGGTTGCCATGCGCTCTGCAGCAATAGAAAAAGAACTGCGCGACGAGGCGAAAGTCCGCTGAAATCGGGATGCCACCATTCGGCCGCCTCGAAGGTTGCTTGATTGCCCACCCGCCAGCCCGGCGGCGGCTTGCTAGCGCCAGCGATCAGGTCGGCGCTGACGGCGTTCTCCGCCGGTTTAAGATCGCGCAGGTACCATTTGAGCACGGCGGAGTTTGATTCGATCCAGGCCGTTCTCGGAGTGATGGGCGCCGCGTCTTCCAGCGAATGCAAAGCATCGGCGATACCGATCGTGGTGACCGGTTCGCTCCAGAACAGCAACGCGTGACGAGCCCATGGAGCTTCGCTTGGATCCGGCGCAACCACTGCGAAGTTGGTCGCTATTTGAACGTAAAACGTCAGCAGGGCGAGCGTCGCCAGGGGATAAAAGAACAGATTCCACGACCAGGTCCGCGATAGCGCCTCCAGTCCGATCCCTCCCAGCAGCGCGGCCGGGATCAAAATCTCGATGATCCAGGCGGGCGCGAACGCGGGCGTCGTCATGAAGAAGCCGGCTGCAAGTATCGTCCATAGCAGCGCGAAAATTCCAAACTCCGAACGCGCCCCGGCGAGATTCAGAAGCATCGCCAGCGCCCCGATAATCGCGGCGGCTACGATGAGAAATTCATAGAAACCGAACAGGCCGAGATAGACCGGCAATGCCGATCCATGCGGTGCCGCGGCCTGCCAGTTTGAGCGTGCCGCCGCCGCGGCCAGGGTCAGGAACGGCTGCGCATAGAAGCCGGTTTCGAGCATCGTCCAGACCAACACGGCGACGAGAGCGGTAACGATCAGCAGCCGCGAACGGCGCCGCCACCAGATACGAACGCGCATCCAAGCCTCGTTGGTGATCGTGAGCCGCCAGGTTCCTATTACCAGCAGTGCGGCGACAAAAATCAGGGCAAGCACCAGGTTTTGTGCGTTGGCTGCGAGGCTCAATCCAATCACGCAGCCGAGACCGGCTGAGCGCGCCGCATTTGGTGTACGGGCGATCGCGAACCATAGTTCGATCGCGATCAGCACGGCCAGCAGCGCCGGTCCCTGGGTCACGCCGGATCGCGAAAAATAGGTGATGCTGGGCGAGAGCAGGATCAGAGTAGCCATCGCGAGCGCGCCGATTTTGCCGATATACGGGCGCAAGGCCAGCGCGATCAGCACCAGCGCGATGCCGCTCAGCGCGAACAGGATGCGCGCGCCGAAGTCGCTCGCGCCAAACAGGCCGATCGTGGCGGCGTCGAGCATCTGAATCCAGAAATTCGGCGGCGCCGGTGCGATACCCAGGCGTATCGTATCGAGCGCGGTGGCGGCATGGATGGCCTCGCGCGGCGAAAGCGGCCGCGAGCCGAGGAACAAAAGACGGCTGATAACCGCGTACAGCGCGAGAATCGTCCAGTACAGTCCCTCGGCGGTGACTATCGCGACCTGCCGCTCCAGCCGTTCACGAGGATACTCGCGTGGTCTGAGCGGGATTGGTTGGACGCGTTCCGCCGGATGCCTTTCGGCCGGCTCGCCGCCTAAGCGCCATTCATCGCGCTCGCTGTGATGATCGGTCGCCATTAATCAGGAATCGGTATGTGCCGGAGGCGAGCTTGTCAACGTGTGGGTTTGCGATTTTTGTTGTTGCGAAATCGTGAATCCGGGGGAAATACACTTTAAGCGGCGCCGCATGGCGATTATGCTGACTAGCTCGATCATCCGGAATTGCTCTCCGCAATTAGCATGAAAACGACGATTATTAATTCGCGCAAGCTGTTCACCGGCACGCTGTCGTTTTTGATCCTGGCCGCGATACTGGCACTGTTCTACGCCTATCGCGAGCACACCGGAGTTCTGCATGCGCCCAGGTTCTCGGTCTCGGCCAGAGAACTTCCATATTATGCCTTTTGTTCGTTCTACCGGATGCTGGCGGCTTACGCGCTGGCTTTGATTTTTTCCATCGTATATGGGCTGGCGGCGGCTCGCGGTCCAGCCTGGGAACGCGTGATGATTCCGGCGATCGATATCGCGCAGTCGGTACCGGTGGTGGGGTTTTTTCCGGCCGCAGTCTATTTCTTCGTCGCGCTCGCGCATGGCAGCCGCCTCGGAGTTGAATTTGCCGCGATTTTCCTGATCTTCACCAGCCAGGCGTGGAATATGGCGCTGGGCGTATTCGAATCCGCCAAGACTATCCCGGCCGACTCGATCGAGGTGTTGCAGTCATTCGGGATCAACGGATGGCTCAAACTGAAGTGCCTGCTGTTGCCGGCCTGTGTGCCGAAGCTGGTCTACAACTCGATTCTTTCGTGGGTGGCGGGCTGGTACTTCCTGATTGCCTGCGAGATCATCACGGTCGGCCCGACCCATTACCGGCTCCCCGGTCTGGGCAGCTATCTGATGGAAGCCGCGGACCGTGGCCGCTCGGGCGAGATCGTGGCTGGGCTGCTGACCCTGCTCGCGATCATCGTCGCGATGGATTTTCTGATCTGGCAGCCGCTCTCGATCTGGTCGGAAAAGTTTCGCTATGAATTTGCAGCTTCCTCACCGCAGACCGAAGCGATCGCGGCGATCGCCGCACTGAACCGGCTAGGTCCCTCGATTCTGCGTGGCGCCCGCAAGGTGATGCTCACGATCAGCGGCCCGATCCGCCGTTTTGGTGAACGCTTGCCACGAGTCAATCTGGCCGCCCATCCGCGATTCACACTGGCATTGCGCCGGGTCCGAACCGTCGTTTTGTTGGGCCTGATTGGCTTCATGGTGTATGTCGTGATCGTCGGCGTGATCGCGCTGTTTAGAACGCTCGCGCAGCCGTGGCCGGCCGAAGCCCGGCTGATTCCGGCGGCCACCGGCGCTTCGATTGCCCGGCTGGTCGTCGCTTATCTGATTTCATTGGCCTGGATCATTCCGTGCACGCTCGCGGCCAGCTCGAACCCGCGGCTGCGGCAGCAGCTCGCCTCGGTTGCCGAGATCGTCGGATCGGTTCCCGCCACCGCACTGTTTCCGCTAATCGTCATGTTCGTGATCAAAGTCACCGGGGGGATGAACCTTGCTTCGATTCTGCTGATCCTCACCGGGATGCAATGGTACCTGCTGTTCAACCTGTTGGCGGGGGTGAGCCAGATTCCCGAGGATCTCAAGGAGGCGGCGCGCTCGTTCGGGCTAAGCCGGGTCGGCACCTGGCGCAAGCTGGTACTGCCGGCGATCACGCCATCGCTGATCACCGGCAGCATCACGGCCTGGGGGGGTGGCTGGAACGCGCTGATTCTGTCGGAATATTTTGTTTATCAGAACCACACTTACGAGGTTCTCGGACTGGGCGCGCTGCTCGACTCTGCCACTTATCGGACCGGCAACAGTGTAATGATCCTGCTGAGCCTGCTGTCGATGGTCGCGGTGGTGCTAGTCTTGAACCGCCTCGTATGGCGAAAATTGTACAACGTGGCCACGGAACGCTATCGCCTTGATTATTGAGCGACGGATCGCTGCCCATGAATGAAGCTGAACCACCAGACCCATGCCGCTGCTCGACCTCAGGCACCTTTCCAAGAGTTATCCGCAGACGAACGGAATTCTGCGTGTGATCGAAGATATTTCCGCCACCGTGGAAGAGGGCGAGTTCATCGCCATCGTCGGTCCCTCGGGATGCGGCAAGTCCACGCTGCTCAGGATCGTCAACGGCATCGTCCCGATCAGCTCCGGGCAGGTGCTCTACAAAGGGCGGCAGGTCGATGGCATCAACCTCGAATGCGCGATGGTCTTTCAGTCGTTCGCCCTGATGCCTTGGCTGACGGTGGAAGACAATATCGAATTGCCGCTCGATGCGATGGGCGTGCCGCTCGCCGAACGCCGCCGCCGCACCGGTTTATATATCGATAAGGTGGGGCTCGACGGCTTCGAAGAGGCCTATCCGCGCGAGCTTTCGGGTGGTATGAAGCAGCGGGTGGGACTGGCCCGCGCGCTGGCGGTCGAGCCGAAGCTGCTGCTGATGGACGAGCCGTTTTCGGCACTGGATGCTTTGACGGCGATCAGCTTGCGTGAGGAATTGCTCGATATCTGGCGCCTGCCGGACAGTCCGGTCCATACGATTTTGCTGGTTACGCATATTATCGAAGAGGCGATTGAGCTGGCCGATCGTATTTTGGTGCTATCGGCCGGACCCGGCCGCGTATTGGCCGATCTGCAAGTCGATCTGCCGCGTCCGCGCGACCGCCGCTCGGAAGCCTTCAACATGCTGGTCGACAAGGTGTTCTCGCTGATCGAGGAGCGATCCTGATGCCCCCGACCGGCATCAACCCAATTCCCGAAGGCCATTTGAACTGGGTTTTCGGCCTGCTCGAACTGCTCGAAGATCGCGGTGGGCGCGAGGACGGCTACAAGATCGCGCGCGACCTCAACATGAAATTCGACGACGTGCTGCGGGTGATGAAAGTCGCTGAAATTCTGGGGCTGGTCTCAACCCCGGCGGGCGACGTGGCGCTCGAACCGCTGGGCAAGCAGTTTCTGGATTGCGATGTGAACGGACGCAAGCTGCTGATTCGCGAACAGCTTAAGCATCACGGCTTGTTCAGCTATCTCGTGCGGCTGCTGCGGGCGCAGGACGACCGATCGCTGCAAAAGGAAGTGGTGCTGGAGCATCTGGCGATGCTGCTGCCGAACGATCCGCCCGAGAAGCTGTTCGCGCGGATTGTGAACTGGGGACGCTTCGCCGAGCTGTTCGGCTACAACAAGGACGAAGACCGCTTCTACCTCGATCAGGAGTGAGAGGCACCCGTTGGCCTCGGGAGTGCCATTGCCCGCTCCGGCAGGGCCCAGTTATTCAGCAGCCGGCACGGTTCGATCAGGGACTAGCGCATGATTTCGCTTAAGCCCCGAACGCTTGAATAGCGCCCGAGATCGTCCCAGTTATGTCCGCCATAGCTGCGGCATTGCTCGTTATATCGCGCATCGACTCCGTCCGGATCATTGTGTGGGGCGGCGGTAAGATGATCGTTCTGAATGTCCCAGGCGACCGGAAGAACATGGTAGGCGTTCATCACCTCGCCAACGCCTGGAACCTGACCTGCGATCGACTGCAGGGTAAGTATTTTCCACAGCTTCATGTTCTCGTCGTAAAGCTCAGCCCACAGGCTCATGTAGCCTTCCTTGTCGATGTAAAGAATCCGCTTGCCATAGCAGTAGCCTTTACGTTGTGAAGGAATACGCCTGACATCGAGCATCATGGTGTCGCGCACTTCCCACTGACCGACTTTGGGCGAGGGAAAGACAATCGGCAAGTAGTAATTGCTATCCACATTGCCCCAAACCTTGGGCGAAGCCTGAGTCAATCCGAGAACCTTTCGATCGCCCAGATAGTTAGCGTCGAATCTTGTCAGCCCGCCATTGAAACCGCTGGTCTTTACGTCGTCTTGCGTCCAGTCGCTGCCGAAAACCGGACTGCAGCGGGCAGCGCTGGAAAGCCGCAAGGTACGGCGCAGCGAGGGCAGAAAGAGGAACAGATCCTCCGGCTTCAGAAAATCGTTGACATTATAGTAGAGCGTCAGTTGGGTAACGTATTTAGCCTGTTCCGGCGCTACAACGGTCAAATATTCCGCGTAAGAAACGCCCTGCCCATTGGGATCGACGATTGGAAGTTTAGCGTCGGAAATATGAGCAAGCCGCCGGTAAACCTCCTGCACGCGGGTTCGCGACACATGATCAAAGCGATCTTCGATATAAAAATTGATACTTGGATTGCAGACCAGGGTAGGCACGTAGGCTTCCCAAAGATTCGCCAGAATCTTGTAGCCGCGCATCGGTTCCTGGGGATTGGGAAAGGGCTGGCCGGCCACGTATCCGGTGAGCGTATGGCGACCGTCGGGAAGGGTCACTATTTTTACCAGGTGACTGTACTTTTCCGTGTTCCGCCGATAAGCCTCGGGCAGCGTGTAGTGATGGGTTGGCCCAACGTCCAGCTGGAAGTCCGAAGGAAATTTCCAATGGTATGTGCCCTCGAACAGCGCCTGCATCCCATCCGACATGAAACCCTTGTACTGCCGCCAGTTTTGCATGGTTATTACGGTGCCGGGCGGGATGCTGCCTTCCTCTTCCGCCCATCCATGCGATACCGGCAGACTCAGTAACAAGGCGAGGCTCAGTACGAGCAGCCCGCAGGTTTTCACGATCAACAGGGGAAACCGCGCCATCACCTTTTTCATTTTCAAATAAGTCCCAATCCTGTTTGGTTCCAAGGCGTTGATGAAAACTCAGAAGAGAGCCCGAAACTTATTCCGCTCGCCCGGTTAGAGAGGGCGATAACATGGGCCTGAACCAAGTGTCAACCACCATTGCGCGTCATCAGCGAGGGGCCATCAGCTTATTGGCCTCGACATGCGTCATGAGGTTGCGCGTGAAGCCGGCGTAGCTGCCGGTCTTGATTAATTGATCGGCCAGTTTGCGCGTGATCGTCATCGCCGCCCGCGCCGGTCCAGATGCCGTGCTGGCGCGCCGCACGCCCATCTGCTCCAGCATCCGCGGCGATGGAGTGGCAGCCCCAATCATCAGATTGAGCGGACCTTCGATCGCTTTGACCAGCGCGCCGATGGTTTTCCGGTCGGTCACGCCCGGGACAAACAGGCAATCGGCGCCCGCCGCCCGATAAGCGTCGCATCGACGCATAGTCTCATCGAAACGCCCCGGATCGTCGGGAGCATGGCGTAGGTAAACGTCCGTGCGGGCGTTGATCAATAGTCGCAGACCGGCTGCCTTGGCCGCCGCGCGTGCGGCCTGCAGGCGCTCGACCTGATCCTCTATTTCGCGCAACGGCTGGCGCGCCGCGCGATGCAATCCGTCTTCCAGGTTCACGCCCACCACCCCGGTGTCGATCATGGCTTTGATTGTGTCGCCAAGCTCTTCCAGCGTGCGGCCGTACCCGCTTTCGATATCAGCCGTTACCGGCACCTGTACGGCCTGAGCGATGCGGCGGGTGGCGGCGATCATCTCGGCGCGCGGCACCGCCTCGCCATCGGGATACCCCAGCGAGAAGGCCACTCCGGCGCTGGTGGTCGCGATCGCGGGGAATCCCGCCGCCTCGAAAATTCGCGCGCTGGCCGCATCCCACGCATTCGGCAGGAGCAGAATTTTCGGTCCCGCGTGAAGACGGTGGAACTCTGTCGCCCTTTGCTGTTGTGCTCGTGAAGCCATTTGAGTCACCTTCCGTTTGGCGGAGTCTATGTTTATTTGTCGCAAAAAGCGCAGTGAGGTGTCGCACTTACTCCGCAAACTACGCAAAATGTTCCGGGTCTGCGAACGATTCCATATCGGCGGGTCAGGTCGGTATCAAGATCTGAAGGTTTTCGGTTGCCGGTGCCGTCGAGGGAGGAGGATCAGTGGAAATTTATCGGATAAGGAGAACCGTCTTCGGATTTGTCGCGGGAATCTTTTTGGCCACCATGATGCTGGTGCCGTCGATGGCGCGCGCGGATGCCACCCACGCCATCTCGTTGGCGGAGGCTATCAGCCGGGCGCTCAAGTTTGCGCCGACGATCGACTCGGCCACTGCCGGCAGCGATCTGGGACTCGCCAATCTGATGCAGGCGCGCGCTCCGCTTTATCCGAGTATCGATGCGGGCGCGCTTTATTATCAGGCGCCGGGTTACAGCCGTACGGTCACCAACGGTGGACAGACCGACGCGATGCTGACGCTCAACTATACCGCGTACGATTTCGGCCGCCGGATGGCGATCGCTCGCGCGGCGCGTTTTGCCGCCGACGCCTCCACGCTGGGACTCAACGCCGCGCAAAACCGGGTAGTCTTCGATACCACCGTCGCCTATTTTGATCTGTTGCGCAGCCGCCGGGCGGTTAATCAATTGCGCGCCAGTTTCGAGCGGCTTGGCCGTTACGTTGCAGTTATCGAACAACTCGAACGCAGCGGACAATCGATCACCAACGACGTGTTGCGCATTCGCAGCGAGCGCGATTTAGCCGAGCTGCAACTCGCGACCGGAGAGCAGGCCAGCCGGCGCGCGGCGATTGTTCTCGGCTCGTTGATCGGCGATTTCGATCCCGACACTGTCGATATAGAAGACATCGTGAGTTTACCCGGCCTGCCGAGCGGAGACCTCGCGCGCAACCCGATCCTGCTGGCCGACCGGCGTAATATCGAGGCGGCGAAGCTTAGCATCAAGGCGGCGCAGGCCGAGCGGTTACCGAATCTCGGCATGCAGTTAACGGCCGGCTACCTGGGAATAAACCCGCCGCATACCTTCAACAGCAACCTGGGAGCATCCTATGCGGGATCGGTGGCGGTGCCGGTTTTCGATGGCGGTTTGATCAGATCGCACATCGATGCGGCGCGGGCGCGTAAGATGGCCGCGATGGCGCAATTCCGGCAGGATGAACTGGTGCTCACGCAACGATTAGCGGATGCGAAACTGCGCTACCGCGAGGCCGAGCATCAGTTCGATATTCTGGGCCGCGCTCAGCCGACCGCGAATGATTCATTTTCACTGGATTGGACACGCTTCTTAGGCGGCGGCACAGTGACGCTGCTGGAAGTGCTCGACGCTTTTCGCCAGGCCGAGACCTTTCGGCTGCAGCGTATCGATCAGGAATTTGCTCTGCGTCAGGCGGCCGCCGACGCGACTTACATTCTCGGCCTGAAATGATGAAACAATTAAAGCCTGTCTTGCTGGCCCTGGCGGTTGCGCTACAGCTTGGCGCATGCCGTCAAACCGGCGCGGTTGAAGGGGACCAGCCGCCCGCTGATGCGCCGGTGCTCTCGGTGACCGCGCAAGCCGCGAAAATCGAAACCGTGCGCAGTCAGATCGAGCTGCTGGGCATCACTGCGGCGCAACGGCATCTGACGCTGAAAGCCTCGACTAACGGGCGCTTGGTGGGGTTCGGCCTGCAAAGCGGCGATCGAGTAGTCAGAGGGCAGGTGGTCGCGCATATTATTAACCGCGAGCTCGAGGCCGCCGAAGCGGGTCTGGCGGCTGCGAAACGAATCGATCCGAAGGATGCGTCGCAGCTCGACTCCGCGGTGAAGAGATATACCGGCGGCCCCGGAATTCCGGTGGTCGCGCCCGCCACTGCAATCGTGTCTCAGCGGTTGGTCAGTTCGGGACAGGTGGTGGCTTATCTCGATCCGATGGCCGATCTGATCGATCCGAACAGCATGTACGTCGAGGCTCAGTTGCCGATCGATGTGGAAGCGCTGATTCGTCCGGGGATGGAGGCCACGGTCACTTCCGCGATCGCACCCGGAATCGAATATGGCGCGCGGGTGGTGGCGATCGCGCCGAGCTTCAATGCCAACAGCGAGACCGCGGCCGCGCGGCTGCAATTTACCGGCACGCGGCGGATTGAAATCGCCAATGCCGCCGTTCGCGTGCATCTGATCACCCGCGTGGTGCCCGAGGCAACCGTGATCGACAGCAAGGCGCTGTTTCAGAACGCCAACACTGACTCTTATTATGCGTTTGTCGCCGGCGAGGACGGCCGCGCTCATCGCATGCCGGTAAAGGTCGGGATTCGCGAGGGCGATCGTGTGCAGATCATCGAAGGTCTGCGTCCCGGCGCGATGGTGATCACTTCCGGAGGCTACGCGCTGGCCGATCGCCTCAGGGTCAAAGTGATCCCGGATCGGAAAGCGCAATGAAGAACGCAGATCACGGATGGATCTTCGGCCGGCGAATACGGCGGCGGTTGGCGGACTGAGTTATGGCGCGTTCGAATCCGATACTTGCGGTATGCGCCGCGATCGCCGCGACGGTCCTGGGAATCATCTGCGCCTACTCGATCCCGAGCGCGGTATTTCCCGAAATAACCTTTAACCGCGCGATCATCCTGGCCGACAGTCAGGACCTGCCGCCTCAACAGATGCTGGTCGCGGTAACCCGTCCGCTGGAAGAGGCGGCCTACGGCGTGATCGGCGTCAGTCTGGTGCGGTCCACCACCAGCCGCGGCAGTTCGGAAGTCGATGTTACCTTCTCAGAGAGCGCCGATCCCACCACGAGTTTTCAACTGCTTAACGCCGCCCTGGGCGCAGTGCGGGCCCGGCTGCCAGCCGATACCAATGTGCAGACCCGGCTGCTCTCGACCGGAACTTTTCCGATTATCGACTTAAGCATGAGTTCGCGCGATCGCGATCTGAGCGCGATCACCGACATCGCCTTTTACGATATCGCCCCGAGCTTCCATCGGATCAACGGCGTCTACCAGGTGGAACTGGTGGGCGGCAAATATCGTGAATTCGTCGTGCGCCTGAACCCTGCGCAGATGCTGGCCTACGGGCTCTCGCCGCAACAGGTGATCGACGGGTTGAAAAAGGCCAACGTCATCGCTTCGGCCGGGCGTGTTATTGATCTCCATCGGATGCTGCTGACGGTGGTGAATTCAAATATCCATCAGGCGCAGCAGCTTGCTGCACTTTCGATCGCGACTATCAACAATCAGCCGGTGCACGTGCGCGATATCGCGACGGTCGAGCTCGGTATTCGCGAGGATTATATTCGCACCGCCAGTGAGCACGGACCCGCGGTGCTGGTCGGCGTCTCGCGTCAGCCGAGTGGTAACACGGAGGCGATTGCGGCGCAGGTGCGCAGCCTGGTGCAACGTTTCAGCCGGCGCTATCCGGACGTGACCTTCACGCTGTCGTACGATCAATCCGCGCTTGTCAAAACCTCCTTCGACAGCGTGCGCGATGCGATCATTTTGGGTCTGGTGCTGGCGGTTGCGGTGGTACTGGCCTTCACGCTCAGCATTATCAACGCGATCATCGCGGCGATCGTGGTGCCGTGTACGATCATGATCACTTTCGTCGTCATGAAGGCGTTTGGTCTGACCTTCAACATGATGACGCTCGGCGGACTGGCGGCCGGAATCGGTCTGTTTATCGACGATGCCATCGTGATGATCGAGGCGATCCATCGCGCACGATCCCAGGGGCTGGGCACTGGCGAGGCGGTCGATAGTGCCGCCGGTGAGCTGACGCGTCCGCTTACCGCCTCAACCTTCACTGTGATCGTGGTCTTCGTGCCGCTGATTTTTTTCTTCGGCGTGACCGGAGTGTTTTTCCGATCGCTGGCGGTGACACTCGGATCGGGCCTGGCGATCTCGCTGCTGCTGGCCTTGTATTTTACGCCCGCGCTGGAACTGGTGTTCGAGCGTCTGCGCCGCCCGAGCCGTCCCGAGGGCCGGGTTTTCGAAGCGATCACCAACGTCTGCCTGCTGAGCATCAGGCCGTTCGTGCGCTTTCCGATTGCCGCGCCGTTGCTGGCCGTGCTCAGCCTGGCGGCGGCATATTTTGGCTATCGCGGTCTCGGTACCGATTACCTGCCGCCGATGGACGAAGGCGCGTTCATCCTCGATTACACCACTCCCCCCGAATCAACCCTGCCCGACACCGTGATTTTGGTGGACAAGATTGAGCATGTACTAAAGGACACACCGCAGGTGGTGGCCTTCTCGCGCCGCACCGGCACGCAGCTAGGATTCTTTCTGACCGAGTCCAATCGTGGCGATATTTCGGTGCGGCTGACGCCCAATCGCAAGCAGGGCATCGACGAGATCATAAGTTCGGTGCGCGCCCGTGTGCTCGCCACGGTGCCGGGGGTCAGGGTCGAGTTCGCGCAGGTGTTGCAGGATCTGATCGGCGATCTTTCGGGCACACCCGAGCCAATCGAGGTGAAGGTGTTCGGCGCGGACCAGGATACGATCGAATCCACGGCGCGGCAGATCGCGGCGGAGGTTGGCCAGGTGACGGGTGTGGTGGACGTTTTCGATGGCATCGTGCTGAGCACTCCCGAGCAGGAAATCCAGGTCGATCCGACTGCCGCCGAGCGCTATGGCCTGACCGCGCAGGATATCCAGGACGCGCTGCATGCGGTGGTGCAGGGTACGGTCGCCACCGACCTGCGCGTCGGCGATCGTCTGTTCGGCGTCCGCGTCCAGTATCCGGTCGATTTTCACGAAAATCTCAGCCGCCTGACGCAGGTGCTGCTCGAAACTTCCACCCACGGCAAGGTGCCGCTCTCCTCGGTGGCTACCATGCGCTATATGGGCGAGCAGCCTGAGCTCCATCGCGAGCGGTTGCGCCCGGTAGTGCGGGTGACCGCGCGCCTTTCGGGGGTCGATCTCGGAACTGCGATGACGCAGGTGCGCCATCGCCTCGATGGGCTGGTATTGCCAGCCGGCATTACCCTGGAATACGGCGGCCTCTATGCCGAACAGCAACGCGCGTTTGGCGAGCTTACCTCGATGCTGGTCGCCGCCATGATCGGCATGTTTCTCATCGTGCTATGGGAGTTTCGCCGTCTAACCCCGTCAATCGCCGTGATGGCCGCCGCGATCGCATGTCTGGCAGGCAGTTTCGCTGCCTTGCGCCTGACCGGGATGACGCTCAACGTCTCCTCGTTCATGGGCGTGATCATGGTTGCGGGAATCGCGGCGAAAAATGGCATCCTGCTGCTCGATCATGCCGAACACGACATCCATTCCGGGAACACTGCGCGGCAGGCGGTGATCGGCGCGGCGCGTATTCGTCTGCGTCCGATTCTGATGACCACCGTGGCCACCGCCGCCGGCTTGCTGCCGCTGGCGCTGGGGATGGGCGCGGGCGCGAAGATTCAGCAACCGCTGGCGATCGCGGTGATCGGAGGGTTGGTGTTTGCGATGGTGTTCGCCACCCCGATCGCGGCGGGCGTTTACCTGCTCGGTTCACGGCCGGCGCAGGCTTGATACCATCGAATTGCGGAGCTTGCCTCGTACAGCGCTGGTCTATAGGCTTCTGCGCAGTCCGCGTCAGAACATAATGATGCAATCGTCGGATACCTCGAGGTTCGGAGGGTCTCATCAGTGAGTACGGGGAAAATCTCGATGCTGCCGTCGTCGACGGTGTGCGCGGTGGACGATCAAGTCTCATGCGAACTGGGCGGCGAGGCCGCGATTCTGGATCTGCAGCAAGGGGTCTATTACGGATTGGATCCGGTGGGAGCCACGATCTGGAATCTGATCGCGCAGCCGCGCCGGGTCGACGAAATCAAACAGGCGCTGCTCGATCAGTACGAGGTTTCGCCGGATCAATGCGAGCGCGATCTGATCGAACTCCTTAATGATCTTGCCGAGCACGGCCTGATCCGGGTCGAGAATGAGGCTGCTGGCTAAATTCGCGCGGCTGCCATGGTGCGATCGCATGCTGGTGCTACGCGCTTTCGCGACGGTTTTACTGATCAAGCTGGCGCTACTGGCGATGCCGTTTCGATCCGTGCGTGCGATCATCGATCGCATCGCGCTTCAGTCACGCTATCCGAAAATGCGTCCCAGCGCCGGGAAAATTGGCTGGGCGGTGGCGGCCGTTAATCGTGGCTTACATTTTAAACAAGGTGACTGCCTGCCGCTCGCGATGGCGGCGGAATCGATGCTCGCGCGCTATGGATATCGCGCCGAGATGAAGATCGGAGCGGCGCGCGGTGAAGATGGGGCGTTTATCGCGCACGCGTGGGTGGAATGCGAAGGCCGCGTGATTATCGGCAACTTCGAACTGGATAAATATACTACGCTCGAATCCACGGCGTCTCCCACAAGGGGAGAAATCGCCGGATAACGCTAGCAGGGGGACGGTGCAACGCCGCGGGAGGTTCCCGCGATTCAGCGCCGATACATGATCAATGTCGTTTCTCGATACCTGTCAGGTGCTCGACGAGCACAAGGATTATCTTTCCGACCCTATACGTCTCGAAGCCTATGGGCGCGCGATTGCCGAGGTGGTTAAACCCGGGGATGTGGTGCTCGACCTCGGCGCCGGCACGGCGATCTACGGAATGATGGCGTGCAAGGCCGGGGCGCGCCGCGTCTATGCGGTTGACGACGGCGGCATAATCGAGATTGGAAGGGCGGCCGCTCAGGCCAACGGCTTCGCCGATCGCATCACCTTTATTCACGCGCATTCCACCCGTATCGATTTGCCCGAAAAGGCCGATGTCGCCATCACCGAGCAGATGGGCGGGTTCGGATTCGAGGCTGGCGTGATCGAGTTTCTCAACGATGCGCGGCGGCGTCTGCTCAAGCCCGGCGCAATCACGATCCCGCGGCGTATCGAGTCGTTTCTCGCGCCGATTGAAAATCCGGAAGCATACGCGCTGATCGAATTCTGGCAGGCTCCGCGCGTCGGCTTCGACTTCAGCGCCGCGCGTTCGTACGCGGCCAACGATGAGGACTTCGGATATTACGAGGCGAAGCATCTGATCGGCGATTCGCTCAAGGTGGCCGAGTTCGATCTCGATCAGGTTTGTCCCGATGCGACTCCAGTGCAGGCGGAGCTGCAAATTTCGCGCGCCGGCACGCTGCATGGATT
>DAHVFB010000084.1 GCA_027317185.1 Deltaproteobacteria bacterium | reverse complement strand
CGCTGAGACCGTTGCGAGTGGTGCTCTACCGGCGCTTCATGCTGCGCATCGCGACCGCGCTGGCGCGCGCCCAGGGGGCGAGCGCGCTAGTGACGGGCGAGAGCCTGGGCCAGGTCGCTTCGCAGACGCTGGTCAATATGACGGTGATCGAGCAGGCGGCGGGATTGCCAATTCTGCGTCCGCTGGTGGGCATGGACAAGAACGAAATTGTCGATCAGGCGCGCGCGCTCGGAACCTTCGAAACCTCGATTTTGCCCGATCAGGATTGCTGCACGCTGTTCATGCCTGCGCATCCAGAAACTCGTGCCGATTTGGCTGAGGTGCAACGGATCGAGCAGCGCTTCGATATCGATCGGATGGTCGCCGATACGGTGCGTGCGACTGAGAAAATGAGCTTCCAGTATCCGGGTATGCCGGCGGTTAAGGCCGCCTAAAGACCGAAGCTGAGCAGGGCGATATCGACGGTCAGCGTCAGAATCGTGATCGGTATTCCCACCCGAACATAATCGTTGAAGGTGATTTTCACCTTTCGGCGCCGCGCCTGCTCGATCACGATCAGATTGGCGATCGACCCGAGCACGGTCAGGTTTCCCGCCAGCGTGCTGGCCGAGGCGATAATTAGCGCCACGTGCGGATTCGACCCGAGCAGCGGATAGAGCGGGCGGAACAGCAGTACGGCGGGAACATTGCTGACGAGGTTCGACAGCACCGCGGTCGCGATTGCCAAAATGACCGTATTTCCCAGCCGGGCTAAACCAATCATTCTAACCAACGTATTCGGTAAGCCGGTGCTTTCCGCGCCGGCCACGACAATGAACAGCCCCGCGAACATTAGCAGCATGGTCCAGTCGATAAGCCCGTAGATTTTTTGAGGCCGGATACGCCTCGTGAAGAGCAGCACCGCACCTGCGCCCAACGCCACCAGATGAATCGGAAAACCCATGACGAACATCGCCAGGGTGCCCGCCGCCACCAGGATCGACTTGATCAGCATCCCGGCCGGCACTTCGTACTCAGGCTGCGCTGGCGCAATCCCATCATGAAGCTTCAGTGAATGACGATAGACCGTCGCGATCACCGCATAGTCGATGAACAGTCCAATAATTGCGGCGGGAGCCAGTTTGATGACGAAAGGGAGATAGCCAATATGGGCGAAGCCCGCCACGATCATGTTCTGCGGATTGCCGGTGATGGTGGCCACGCTTCCGATATTGCTGGCGGTGGCGAGCCCCAGCAGCAGCGGAACGGGATCGGCGCCGGCGGTCGCGGCGGTCTCGATCAACAGTGGTGTCAGCGCGAGGCATACCACGTCGTTGATAAAAAACGCGGCCAGCACTCCCGAGATCGCGATAGTCAGCGCCAGCAGCGTACGTCCCGAGTGCGCGCGGCTGAGAATCCACCGCCCGGACCGCGCGAACGCCCCTGTCAGCCGCAGGTTCGCGACTACGATCATCATGCCTAACAAGAGGGCGAGCGTCGGGAAGTCGATGGCGTCAATCGCCGCGCGTCCATTAAGCGCGCCCACCAATACCGTCGCGACCGCGCCTGCATACGCCGCGCCCACGCGATCAAGCCGCAAACCGGGCAACTTCCCAAACGCCAGGGTGACGTAGGTCAATACGAAAATCGCAAGCGTTATTGCCTCGCGCGGGTTCATCGGGTGTTCGGCATGATTTAGGTGCGAGGCCCAATGGTCAAGCGGGCCGATTCCACTTTGATTGGGCAGGACGGTATATTGATCTCTGACTCACGGACAGGGAGAACGGATTATGATCGCTGCGGAGTTGAATCATGCCAAGTGCAAAAGCTATCTGCTGGTGTCCGAGGCGGACGGCAAGAGCGTCATAATCGATCCGGTCCGCGAGAAGATAGACCGCTATCTTGCCGCCCTGGCTTATCATCGCCGCCATTTGGAGTTGATCATCGATACGCATACCCACGCCGACCATCGTACCGGGGCGTTCGAGCTCAGCGAACTTACCGGGGCGCCGGTCGCGATGCATCGCAAGGCGCCCGCGCCGCATGTCACGGTCCATCTCCAGGATGGCCAATGGCTTTCGATCGGCGGTATTCGGATGCAGGTGCTGTACACGCCCGGTCATACGCCGGATTCGATCAGCCTGTTTGCGAACGACCGCGTTTTTACCGGCGATGTGTTGTTGATTCATGGCACCGGACGCGCCGATTTCGCGGGTGGCGATCCGGCTGCGCAGTACGACTCGATCATGCAGAAACTGTTTACGATGCCTGACGAGACCTTAGTTTTTCCCGCGCACGATTATCGCGGCCATACGCAATCGACCATCGGCGAGGAAAAACATACCAATCCACGCATCGCCAACCGATCGCGCGACCAATATGTCGAATTGATGAATAATCTCGGCCTGCCGCTGCCCAACAGTATCCAGGAAGCGCTCCAGCCGAATCAGGCTGCAATCGACGCGGATGCGATAAGCTTCCCGACTTTGGCGCAACTCGACCAGGTGCGTCAGCTTTCGACCTCGGAGGTGTCGGCCCGGCTGACTTCGAACAATCCTCCGATCCTTATCGATGTGCGCGAACCTGATGAATTCAGCGGCGAACTGGGGCACATTCGGGGCAGCCGCTTAATCCCATTGCGCGAGTTGCCCGAGCGCGCCGGTGAACTGTCCGAATACAAAAATCGCGAGCTGGTGGTAATTTGCCGGGCGGGCGCGCGCAGCACCACGGCGGCCGCGATCTTAACCGGACTCGGCTTTGAGAACGTGGCCAATCTCAAGGGCGGCATGCTCGACTGGAGCGATGCGCAATTGCCGGTAGAACGCTGACCGGCATCGCCTGCTGTTTGGGAAAAAGTTCCTGCATGTCTGTACGGAGCCGTTGGAGCCGAAGAGGGCGCATCGCCCCGCTCGGATTGGCGATAATGTTGCTTAGTGGATGTACGTGGCAATCGCCGCGCGCCGTCGTTCAGAATTACCTTGCGGCGATCAAGCAGCATCGCTACGAGCAGTGTTACGCGATGCTTACCGACAGCGATCGACAGGCATACACGCTGCAACAGTTTTTGACCGCAATTCCGCTTACTCCCAGCGTAACCCAAACGTGGTTTAGGCCGGTGCTGGAGGACACCAGCTACGACATCGGGGAGCCGCGGGGACAGGGACTGCACCTGATTGTGCCGGTAAAAGTGATCACCCCGGACCTGCCGCGCTTCGAACGGACGATCGATGCGATCGTCGGGCCGGATGTCGATCCCGCGCCGGTCGCCAGGCGGGCGCTGGCTAATGGTGAATATCCGGACCTCGGCTATGATGATCAGGTTGTGCTGATAAAGGAGCATCATCGATGGCGCGTGAAGGCTGATTTCCCGGCGCTCGAAGACGCGGCGCGGCTGCGGCGCTCAGCGCTCCAGTATTACTATAGAGCGCAGTATGGCCAGGCGGTGCAGGAGTATCAGCAGGCGATCGCGGCATTGGCGAAAGCGGATTCAAGCGGCGGCCTCGGCAAGAGTTTTTTGTACCGTCGCGAGATGAAAGAGATTCAGGAAATAGCGGCGGGGCACGGAGCTCCGAATCCCGCCCGGATGAAGGTTGCCGATGTTGGGATGAGAGTCTCGACCGCGCAGCACCCGGCCTTGTTTGGCAAGATCACCAACCCGTGGAAGGTGCCAATCGACAATGTGCGAATGAAGGTAACCTTTTTCCAGGGAAGTGGCGCCGCGCGACGGGCGATCTTCGCGGAAGAGCACGTTGCGATCGCAACTCCGATTGAGTTTTCAGATTTCACAATCAAGGCAATCCCGCTGGCGCCCGGCGAGACTCGCAACTTCGGCTTCGAATTGAAGGCTCCGGCGGCCACGGAACAGGATGCGGATCCATTTGTGGCGGTGGATCAGGTGGCTGCCACGCCGACCGAATTGATCCCCGCGAAGGGGTCGGAGCTGCATACTCGAGCGCCCGAGGCATCCCCCGCACCAAGGTCAGGAACCGGAGAAAAGTCCGACTAAATAACGGTTACGCTGACGGCCCATGACCTCCGCATTAATCAGTATCGCAATTCCCACGCATAATCGGGCGGCGCTTCTGCGCCAGACGCTCGATAGCCTGGGTCAACTGATCGTGCCCGAAGGAACCGCTCTCGAATGCGTCGTGATCGACAATGCCAGTACCGACGCAACCGCCGCCACGGTACGCTCAGTCACCGCAAAGCTGCCGTTTCCCGTCCGCAGCGTGCTGGAGGAGCGAATCGGATCAAGCTTCGCGCGCAACCGCGCCATCGATGAAACCCGCGGTGGCCTGCTGTGCTTTATTGACGATGACGTCGTCGTCGAGCCCGATTGGTTACTCGAATTGTGCCGCACGATGGTGCGGCGGCGTCTCGATGTAGTCTGCGGGATGGTGCTGCCGCGTTTTGTAGCCGACCCTCCGCCATGGCTGGGGTCGCGTTTGTACGTCAAGCTCGCGGTGCATGATGCGGCCGCGATTGAGCAGATGACAGCGAAGGAAACCGATCACATCCATAATTATTTCAGCGCCAATGTCGGCTTTCGCCGGCAAACTTTTGAACTGTTCGGACGATTCCGCGAGGATCTGGGCAACGTCGGCGGCAACCCGATGTCCGGCGAGGATACTGAATTGTTTGCCCGCATTATGCATCGCGGCGGCAACATTGGCTTCGCGCCACGCGCCCGGGTGCATCACTTGATCGGTCCGGAACGGCTCACGGCAGGTTATCTTCGCCGCAAAAGCTTCGCCTTTGGCGTTGGCAGTGCCTTTGAAGGCGGACCCACGCACAATCGTGTCGAGAAACTGTTGCGCAACGCGCTGCGCATGGGTCAGGCAGCCCTGCGCGGCGATCGGGAAGCCGTGATTTATCATCAATTGGAAATCTGGAACTATTTCGGATTCTGCCGCGGCCGAATTATTCAAGCGCGTTCGTCGCTACGAAGCTGAATCCAATTCCCTGATCGGCGCGCCAGGCGCATAATGGAAACGTCGCGCTTGAATTCATTCCGGAGGCTTTGATGAAACGTCTTTTTCTCGCGTTCGCTATCGTTGCGAGCGTGGCTCTTCTGATCGGCTACGGAACCATTACCAGCGTTCGAGCCCAACCCCAATCTGAAGCGCCCGGCGGTCCGCCGCCGCCACCACCGCCGCCAGGCGGACCGGCACAGCGAAGAGGTCCCGGCATGATGATGCCTGGGATGGGTATGATGGGCGGTATGAGCCCGCTGCGGCATCACCAATGTATGCTGATGCATGAACGCGACATGGGCATGGGCGCAGGAATGGGCATGGGCATGATGGGATCCGAGATGGGCATGGGTATGGACATGGGCGCGATGCCCTCGGATTCGAAGACCATGGGTCAGCTAATGGAATTGCGCGGAAAGACCATGCAGATGTGGGGGCAATGGCTGGAAAAACGCGGCCGCGAGATCGAACAGCAGGGACACTGACCCGCGATCAACGTTAAACTAAAACTTTAAGCTGAAGGCGGATTGGTGGCCGTCGTAGATGATTCGCTGTCCGCTGACGCTCGCGAATTCCGACAGCGTGTGCGCGACGAGCTTACCGCTAGGCATAACGTGCTCGACCTTCCGTCCATGTATGACCAGATGGTCGGCGATGATGCGCCGGTGACAGCGCCACCATAAACCCTCAGAGCACATAATCGCGGCGCGCTTATGCGATGCAATTTCCAGTAGCTCGTTGAAGCCCGCTGCGAATTCCTCGCTCTGCGTGTGATCGGCATAAGCGCGGAATGCCGGATGGGTCCAGGCGGCATGTGGCGAAGCGGAATTGACGCCATGACGCCGTCCGCCGAGCGGCTTCATCCAGTGATACTCAATTCCTGCCTGCTCAAGTGACCGGCTGATCTCGGTCTGATTGAATTGCGGCCAGCGCTTTGAACTGGGAAACGAACGTACGTCCACCAGTGCGGCTAGACGATGAAGCCCCATTAGTTCAAGGAATTTTTCGATTGGGTGAGTCGAGTGGCCGAGCGTAAAAATGACTGGCTTGTCGCGGACTGGTTCCATTATGCTGCGGCCTGCCGACCGGGGCCTGAAGCTTAGCGTATCACAGCGATCCAGAGGCCGGCGCAGACCAGCGCCAGGCCAGTGACGCTGGAGGTCATTCTACCCCACGGCAAAACTTTTTCGATCAGTACGAAAATCGCAATTAATGCCACCCACAGCAGGTTCATCACGCCGGCCACAAACAACAGCGCCATCAGCATCCAGCAGCATCCGACGCAAAAAAAGCCGTGGCGAAGTCCCATCGACAGGGCGCCTGCCGTGCCCTCGCGCCAGTGCGCCATAAAAAAACCGATGGGCGATTGGCAGTGCCGCAGGCACACCTGCTTGAGCGGCGTGAGTTGGTAGATTCCGGCCAACACCAGAATCGCGCCGCCGATGAGTGATCCCACAGTTAAATCGCCGGAGATCAGAGAAGCCTTTTGCAGCGATAACTGGATCAGGGTTGCTCCGGCGCTGAAGATCGTCCATGCGACGATGTAGCCCGCGACGAAGATCGCGACCTTGAACTTCGAGCTGGATCCGCTGGCGCCGATCGAGCGCGCATACAGCATCACCATTGGGCTGGCGCTGGGAATCATCATCGCGACCATCATCACTGCCCACATCGCGAAGGCGGTGATAGTATCGCCGAGGGTCCACGATTGCGGTTGCATGGCCATCGCCATGCCCGCTGGCATGTTCGGCATCGAGGCCATCTGCATGCCCGCGGACATCGGCATCCGCAGCAGGTAGACCCAGGCCAGGATTGTGATCAGAGCGAGCCCGGCCCAGATCGCCAACCGATCCGAGAGCGGTACAGCGGGCATGTTCGATTGCGCAGGGCTGGCGGCGGTCATCGCGGAGCCTGCTAATTGTGTTTGGCTTCTTCCTGAAGCGTCTGTGTATTGATTGCAGCTTTTTCCTGATTGGCCACTGCAACTATGAGCATGGCGTCCGGATGGAGATACTTACGCGCCATCGCCTGGACCTGCTGCTGATCGACGCCGCTGACGTAGGCTGGGTAGCGATCGATATAATCGAGCCCGAGTCCATAAAGCTGGATTTCGAGCATGTAGTCGGCGATCGCGCTCTGGCGATCAATCTTGAGCGGAAAGCTGCCGATCAAAAACTTCCTGGCCGAGGCCAGTTCGGCCTCTGACACCGGCTTGTTCCGCATCTCGGCAATCTGCTGAAAGATCAACTTCATGGCCTCGTTGGCGCTTTGGTTCTTGGTCTGGAGCGTGATTCTAATCGATCCCGCAAACAGACCGGCGTCGTTGCCGCTGGCGATCGAGTAGGCCAGGCCAGCCTTTGATCGCACCACCTGCATCAGGCGCGAAGCGAATCCGCCGCCGCCCAAAATGTAGTTCATCACCTGAAAGCGGTAGTAATCGGGGTTGGACCGCTGCATCCCGGGAAAACCCATTATCAGGTTAGCCTGCGCCACATTGCGGTTGATAATCGAAAGATGCACGCCGTCGGGCACGGTTGGCGGCGGCGGAGCGGCTTGCGCGGGAACGCTGCCTGCCGGTTCGGCCAAATCCTTTTCCAGTGCCGCTTTAATTTGGGCGGTGTCGACATCGCCCACCACCGCGATAACCGCACTGCCCATCTTGTAGAACCGACGATAAAAATCGCGCACGTCCTGCGGCGTAAGCTTGCCGACGGTCTCGGTGGTGCCATCGGGACTATGCCCGTAGGGTTGATCGCCGAACATCTGCTTGCGGAACGCGATACCCGCGACATAGCCGGGCTGCTGCTCCGCCGCCTTTATCGCAGCGACCACCTCGGCCTGTTTATGCACGATGTCGCCGTCGCGCAGGGCTGGATGCTGTATCACTTCCGCCAGCAACGCCATCGTGTCGCTCTCGTACTGCTTGAGCGAGGTGAACGACGCTTCGGCGAAATCCTCGCTGGCCGCGACCGCGACCGAACTGCCCATGAAATCGACTTTCTGGTTGAACTGATCGGCGGTAAGCGATCCCGCTCCTAGCGTGACACAGCGCGCGGTCAGGCTCGCCAGACCGGCCTTGCCTTGCGGATCGCGCCGCGACCCCGCATCGAGCGCAATCGCCACCGTGACCATCGGCAGTTGATGCTGCTCGGATACCAGCAGAATCGCGCCGTTACTGAGCGTCACTCGTTTGATCTCGAGAGCATGCGAGGCTGGAGCCCAACCGGCGACCACAAGCATCGCCGCAAATATCGCTAAGGCTGTACGGCGCAGGTTCATCGGATCACCTCGCCAGATTGCGCGAGGTGCTGAATCGCGCCGCCGCCCGCGGGACCTCCGCCGCCCGCTCCGTGCGGCAACATTCCGGTCGGCACCAGAATCCCGAGCGTGCGGTTGTTTTCCACCAGATATTGACGCGCGGCGTGCTGAACATCGGCTGCGGTCACTTTTTGAATATTGGGCAGGTACTGATCGACCATCCGGTAGTCTCCGAGCATCTGGTAGAGGCCAAGCAGCATCGCCTCGCGAAAAATCGAATCCTGGCTGAAAACAAATTCGGCCTGCTCAAGATTCTTCGCCTTCTGTAGTTCATGGGCGCTAACCGGCTGGTCGCGCAGAGCGGCGAGTTGGCGATCGATCTCCGCGATCCCATCGCTGGTTTTCACGCCCGGACGCAGTTCGGCGGAAACCCAGAACAGGCCCGGATCGAACGCCGTCATGTCATAGCTGGCGGCCACCTCCACCGCGATCCGTTTATCGACCACCATCGATTTATACAGCCGTGAACTTTTGCCATCGCTTAGGATCTCCGAAGCGATTTCCAGGGCGAAGGCGTCGCGGCTGTTACGAAAATTGGGTGTATGGAAAGCCTCGGCGAAGGCCGCCACATCCGCCGCGTGGCGTAAAATCACGCTGCGGGCGCCATCCTGCGCAGGCTCGATCTCGGTAACCGGCGGCGGCTTGGGACCGTTCTTAACCGGTTCAAAATCCTCTTTAATCTGCTTCAACACCTTGTCCGCATCGAAGTCGCCGACCGCCACCACGATCGCGTTCTGCGGCTTGTAGTAGGTGCCGTGATAATTGAGCGCATCCTGCAGCGTCAGCCCTTCGATATCATGCATCCAGCCGACCACCGGCCAATGATACGGATGCACTGCGTAGGCCTGCGCCTGTGTGATTTCGGCCAGCGCGTCCTCCGGATTGTCCTCGGTGCGCATCCGCCGCTCCTCCATCACGACCGCCTTCTCGGAATCGAAGCCCTTCGGATCGAAATTGGCCATGCGATCGGCTTCGAGCTGGATGGGGACATCGAGATGCTGATGGTTGATCACCTCGAAATAGTCAGTGAAGTCGGCGGTGGTGAAGGCGTTATCCATCCCGCCGTTAATCTGAATAATGTTGGAAAATTCCTCGGGCTTGAGCTTTTTGGTGCCGCGAAACATCAGATGCTCGCACAGATGCGACAGGCCGGTTTTACCAAACTGCTCGTTGCGCGAGCCGACCTTGTAAAAGACATTGAAGGTGGCGACCGGCGCCTTATGATTCTCGAGTACTAAAACCGTCAGCCCGTTCGACAGCTTTTGCATCTTCACCGCGTCGCTCAGGCCCGCGTAGGCGGAGACGGCGCAGAACATGACCGCCAGCGCGGCGGGTAGCGAGACGAGCGAACGCATACGAAAACGCGGCACAGGGATTACTTGCATGGGTGGCAATAGTTAACTCAATCGCATTTGCCGAAGTCAAGCGGTAACTGGCGCAGAATCAAATTGCGCAAGCGCGCGGCGTCTGCGAAAATCAAACGGAGCATCGATTATGGAAGCCGAGCTAACGCCGCAAACCCTGCATCCGATTCGGGGCGTTTTGACCAAGTTCATGCGGATGCTGTTCCCGGTCGAGTTCCGAATCGATTCGATCGTGGGATGCGATGCGATGCTGCCGTTTCATTATCCCCTGCTGGCCGGTGAAATGATCTACCTGCCCGAGAAGGTGGATTCGCTCGGCAGTATCGAAAGCGCGCTCGGCTACTATTTCGTGACGGCCGCTCATCTGGCCGCGCGTCACGAATTCGGCACCTTTGCGCTCAAACTCGCGGACCTGCCGGGATTCGAAGCGCGTGGCGAAACCGGCGTCGAAGCAATCGACTCGTTCGTCGCTTCGTTTGACGATCCGGCGCTGGCCGGCGCGCTGCTACGGCTATGCGAAACCGCGCGGATCGATACTGCCCTGCGGCTGCGATATCGAGGCCTCGCGGCGCGGGTGAATCGGCTGAACCATCAGCTAATCGCCGCGTTGAACCCTGACTCGCTGAGCACCATGCTGGTTCACAGCGCGCTCGATCTGCCGTTCGCCAGCGAGGGGCAGGCTGGTTTCGCACAGGGCGCATCGATCTTGTTCGCCCCCTTGCGCGAACCGACGGCGAACATCGTCACCAGCGCCGCGCAGACCGGCGAACTTTATCGCTGGCTCAAAGATCTGATAGCGGCGGCGCGCCACGGTAATACCGCCGATCTCGCGCGCGAGGCGATGCGGCTCAGCAGCGATCTTGCGAGCGCGGGCGGGATGGACGATCAATCCATGCCGGGCGGCGAGGGCAGCGAAGAGGGCGAGGGCGGCGGCGAAGGCGAGATGATGCAGCTTGAAGTCTCGGGCCGCAAAGCCAAGGGCGGCAAGGGCCGGATGCTCACGGCGGACGAGATTAGGGATTTGCTCGCGCAGGGCGGCGAGCTTAACCCGGCCGAAGCGGGTGGCGAGAACGAGGGCGGCGGTCTTTATCATACCGAGCTCACCGAACAGCAGGCCGCGGAACTCGAACAACTGCGCGACCAGCTTGGCGAGATCGGCGCGGCCAATCATGCGGGCCGCTTCACGGTCGGCCGCAATCGCGATGCCTACTTCGCTTACGACGAATGGGATTACGTGCTGGGCGATTACCGGCATAACTGGTGCCGCCTGCGCGAGATCGAGTTAAGCGGCGATGGCGGCGATTTCTTTCAGCAAACGCTGGCGCGCTATGCCGAGGTGCTGCCGCAGGTCAGACGGCACTTTCAACGCATCCGTCCGGCCTCATACCGGATGGTTCGCGGACTCGAAGACGGCGAGGAGATCGATTTCGATCGCACGATCGAGGCGCGCGTCGCGTTCCGGATGGGACAGGCGCCCGACAGCCGGGTTTACAAGGCGCGCAAGAAAGAGGCTCGCGACGTTGCCACGCTGTTCCTGCTCGACATGTCGGCCTCGACCGATGAGCCGATAGCGCGCGAGTCGCATGGCGTGTCGAATCCCGCCACGGACGACTGGACGCGCAACTGGATGCGCGGACAATCGTCGCGTCCACGGCGCATCATCGACGTCAACAAGGAAGCGCTGGTGATCATGGCGCAGGCGCTCGAAGAGCTGGGCGACTCCTACTCGATCATGGGCTTTTCGGGGCATGGGCGCGACAACGTCGAGTTCTACCGGATCAAGGAATTCAACAGCGAATTGTCCGATGAAGTGAAATCGCGTATCGGATCGATCGAACCGAAGCGCTCGACTCGAATGGGTGCGGCATTGCGCCACGTCCGCGAAAAATTCAAGGACGTCAGCTCACGCGCGAAGCACGTGATCCTGCTGAGCGACGGTTTCCCGCAGGATTTCGATTACGGTCATGATCGGCGATCGAATGCCTACGGCGTCCAGGACACGATGGTGGCGCTGAAGGAACTCGAAATGATCGGCGTGGTGCCGTTTTGCATCACGGTCGATCGCACCGGACACGACTATCTGCGCCAGATGTGCTCGGCGAATCGTTACCTGGTGATCGACGACATCGCGTCGCTGCCGCGTCAACTGCCGAAGATTTACGAGCAGGTGGTGCGCTGGTAGCGATCTGACTCAGACCGGCGCGCGAAGGTCGCGTCCGGTCATCTCCTTCGGCGGTTCGATTTCCAAAATCCCAAGCAGCGTCGGTGCGATATCGGCGAGCGTGCCGCCCTCGCGCAGCCGGGCCTTGCCCGCCGGATCGAACAGCATCAGCGGCACCGGATTGGTGGTATGCGCGGTATGCGGCTGGCCGGTGGCCGGGTCCGCCATGAACTCGGCGTTGCCGTGATCGGCCGTGATCAGCGCCACGCCTCGCGCCCGCTCCAGCGCCGCGACGATCTTGCCCAGCGCATGGTCCGAGGCTTCGATCGCCTCCACCGCCGCTTTCATCTTGCCGGTATGGCCAACCATGTCGGGATTGGCGAAGTTCACCACGATCACACCGAAGCGGCCGTTGACGATCTCCTGCGCCACGCGATCGGCGATCGGATCGGCCTGCATGGTGGGTTCCAGATCGTAGGTGGCAACCTTGGAGGAGGCGATCAACGCGCGCTCTTCGAAGGGGAAGGGCTGCTCGACGCCGCCGTTGAGGAAATAGGTGACGTGGGCGTATTTTTCGGTCTCCGCGATGCGCAAATTTCGCACGCCGACGCCGGCTAGCGCCGCCGCCATCGGATTGCTGACGTCATCGGGACTGAAAGCCAGTGGCAGGCCAAAGCCGCGGTCGTACTCGGTCATGCATATGTAGCCGATTTTCGGAACCCGCGGACGCGCGAAGCCACTGAATTTTTCGAGCGCGAGAGCGGCAGTCAGTTCGCGCGCGCGATCGGCGCGAAAGTTGTAGCAGATAACCTGATCGCCGTCGTTTATCGGTATCGGCTCGCCGATTATGCAAGGATCGAGGAATTCATCGTCCTTGCCGTTGGCGTAGGCCGCTTCGATCGCCGCGCGGGCCGACGGCGCGCGATTTCCTTCGCTGTTTGCGATCGCCTGCCAGGCGCGCTCGACCCGGTCCCAGCGCTTGTCGCGATCCATCGCATAGTACCGGCCCGAGACTGTGGCAATCCGCCCACAGCCGATCTCGCGCAGCTTCGCTTCGATCTGATCGACGAACGGCAGCGCCGAGCGCGGCGGTTTGTCGCGCCCGTCGAGGACCGCATGCACCGCGATCGAGCGCAGTTTCTCCCCTGCGGCCAGATCGAGTAACGCAAGCAGATGGTCGAGATGGCTGTGCACGCTGCCGTCGGACAGCAATCCCCACAGATGAAGCGCGCGCGAAGTGTCGCGCGCCTTGCGTATCGCGCCAAGCAACTGTTGGTTGCGAAAAAATGCACCGCTTTCGATCGCCTTCGTGATGCGCATCACGTCCTGAAAGATCACGCGGCCCGCGCCGATCGTGAGATGGCCCACTTCCGAGTTGCCCATCACGCCCGCCATCAGCCCGACCGCCTCGCCCGAAGCCTCAATCTCGGTATGCGCCTGCGTCGCCCATAGCCGATCCATGGTGGGCGTGCGCGCCTGCGCGATCGCATTGTCCTCGCGCGCCTTGCGCAGTCCCCAGCCGTCGAAAATCACCAGTACCGTCACCGGCGGCCGGCTCATGACGGCTTGGCTCCGGAGCGGTCGAAAACGCTCTTGCCTGAATAGATCGCGCGCTCGCCAAGCTCTTCCTCGATCCGGATGAGCCGGTTGTATTTGGCGGTGCGCTCGCCGCGGCTGACCGAGCCGGTCTTGATTTGCCCGCAGCCGGTGGCGACCGCGAGGTCGGCGATCGTGGTATCTTCGGTCTCGCCCGAACGATGCGAGATGATCGAGGTGTAGCCTGCGCCGCGCGCCATTTTGATCGCGGCCAGGGTCTCGCTGAGCGTGCCAATCTGATTGACCTTGATCAGAATCGAATTGCCAACCTTTTCATCGATCCCGCGCTGCAACCGTTTGGGATTGGTGACGAAGATATCGTCGCCGACCAGTTGAACTTTCTCGCCCAATTCACGCGTCAGCAGCCGCCATCCGCTCCAATCGTCTTCAGCCAGTCCGTCCTCGAGCGAAACAATTGGATATTGCGCCAGCCAATCGGCATAAAAGCGCACCATTGCGTCCGCATCGCGAGCTTTCTTGTCAGATCGCGCGAAGACATACTTGCCGTCTTCATAAAACTCGCTGGCCGCCGGATCGAGTGCGATCGAAAGGTCGTCGCCGGGCCGGTAGCCCGCCTGCACGATCGCTTCGAGGATCGCTTCGATTGGCTCCTCGTTGCTGCCCAGGTTGGGCGCGAAGCCACCCTCGTCGCCCACGTTGGTTGAGCATCCGCGTTTTTTCAGCACCGCCGCCAGCTTGTGAAACACCTCCGCGCCCATGCGGAGCGCATCGCGAAAAGTCGCCGCGCCGTGCGGCACGATCATGAACTCCTGCATATCGACGCTGGAGTCGGCGTGGCGGCCGCCATTAACCACATTCATCATCGGCACCGGCAGCCGGGCGCCGTCGCGGTACAGATGAAGATACAGCGGCACTTTGCGCGATGCGGCGGCCGCATGCGCCGCCGCGAGCGATACGCCCAGCATCGCGTTGGCGCCCAGCCGCGACTTGTTCTCGGTTCCGTCCAGCGCGATCAGCCGCTGGTCAATCGTCTCGTGATCGGAGGCATCGAGACCCGCCAGCGCCGGTGCGATTGTTCCGGTGACGTTCGCCACCGCCTTGAGCACGCCTTTTCCGCCGTAGCGCTTCGGATCGCCGTCGCGCAGTTCGACGGCTTCGTGCGCACCGGTCGACGCGCCCGAAGGAACCGCCGCCCGCCCGAAGGAGCCGTCGCGCAGATACACATCCACTTCGATTGTTGGGTTGCCGCGCGAATCCAAAATCTCTCGCGCTTTGATTTGAGCGATCTCGCTTGACGTCATGCTTACCTTCCCGTTAAACAGCGGAAGCCAGATTTTAGGAAACCTAATCGTGCAAAGCCACGCCCCAAGCAAAATTCCAGCCGTTTGCAAAAGTCTCGCGGTCCAAATGAGCCGCCGTGGTTCGAGGAGCAGGCAATGAGGCAGGTATTCGGCGGCGCGGCGTTGCTGTTAACCGGATTCGCGCTTGGTGCCCTACTGATCTGGGCAATCCTGCCCGTGGCGATACCGGTTAGCGATGGATTTACGGCTGCACCAAAAATTGCGCCCACGCCGGCGACCCCCGATCTCGCCAGCGGACTCGCAGCCTGTGCTCCGACGCTGGACGATTGTCCGGCGTACCATCGATGTATCGCGCGCGAGTTCGGCGATACGATCGCAAACGGTCTGCCCGACTGTCCGCAACCTCCAATGAGTTTGGCCTCCCTCAAAGCACCCGCGGTTATGGTGTGCTTCTCGCCACCGGTGCCAGCCAACGGCTGCGATCCGGCGGCGGCGGTGGTTCATGCGATCGACACCGCGCAGCACACGATCTGGATACAGACGTATACGCTGACCAGCGGCACCACGCTCACGGCATTGATGAAGGCATCTGAACGCGGCATCGGCGTTGCGATTATCTGCGATCAGCAGATGCTGCGCGATCAGGGAGAGCTGGTCATAAGCCTGGTCCAGCGCGGCATTCCGGTTCGGATCGACGCGACGGTCAAAGGCGCGGCACGCAGCAACATAATGATCATCGATGGGGCGACGGTGCTCGCCGGGTCTTTCGACTTCAGCGGCGAGGCCGAAAATTGGAATGCCGACAATTTGTTGGTCATCGAAGATCCGGCGCTGGCCAAACGTTACGTGGATAACTGGAACTTCCACATAGCGCACTCGGACCCGGTCAAACTTTCAAGTTCGTCTCCGCAACCAATTCCCTCGGCGACTCCGACCGATGCGCCTCATCAGTCGGAGCACGCCCAGCCGCCAGCCAGTCCTAATCCGGTGGAATAAGCGGGGTCCATGTCGCGTAGCATTTACGAGTTCCCGGAAATCTTCCGGCGGGTCCATATGGAGCAGCCGGTCGAGATCACGCGCGAAGTTATTTTTCTGCGGCGCGTATGGGAACGTCATCTCAACCGGCCGGTGCGGCGCGTGCTCGATATCGCGTGCGGCGATTCGCCGCATGGACAGATTTTGCTGCGCGACGGCATCGCGGTGGCTGGGGTCGATCGCTCACCGACCATGATCGCCAAAGGACGCGCCGAATCTCGCAACGCGATCCATATCTATCGCCGACCGATCGAACGCTTTCGCATTCCTGAGCGCTTATTCGACGCCACCTTCTTCATGTCGGAAACCTTTCCCATCATGGTCACCAACGCCGACCTGATGAGCCATCTGCGATCGGTCGCGCGGGTGCTGCGGCGCGGAGGAATCTATTGCATCGATATCGATCGCCATGACGGTATCGAGCTGGTGCGCAAGCGCAAGCTGTGGCGCGAGCGAACGGTGCGGGCGGGATCGGTACTGGTCGAGATACGTGAGTTCCACCGGCCTATCCGATGGGACTCCACGCTGCATTCGATCTACGAACTCGAATGCCGGATTCATTTTCCCGCAGGCCCGGTGCTGACGCGCGATATCATCCCGGTGCGATATATCGTACCGGCCACACTGGAACTGATCGCCGGCGCTTCCGGATGTTTCAAGCTGATCGCATGCTATGCGGACCTGTCGTTCACCAAACCGATCGAGCGATGCCACGGCCGATGGTGGGGCATCCTGCAACGGGTTTAGATCGGGCTGCCAGCAAACGTCAGGTCAAATTGCTAAATGTCGCCATAACCGTAGTCTTTCCAGCGCGCCAGGATCTGCTGCTGGGTGGACTCGGACCATCCATGACTGAAATCCGACACCTTGGTATGGTCCTCGCGATACTGCTTGCTCCAGGTGTGCGGAAAAGTGGCATCCATCACCCACGATCCGGCCTGCCGCGCCTCGCGTTCCGCCGGCGTTAGCCATGCGTTCAGCATGCTGGTCGGAGAGTTGCGGATCAGTTCGTAGTTCTCCGGGTTCATGCGCGAACAGATCGCCCACCATACGTCTTCGACATTGGTGACATCGACGTCTTCATCGACCAGCACCAGTCCCGGAGATAGCAGCCGTTGTCCCGACAGCAGGGTCGAGACCACCCGCTTCTGAATTCCCGGACTGGGCTTCAGCGAAATAACGATCACTCCTGGGACATAGCAGTAGGCCGATTTTATCTGTACCCCGTCGGCTTCAAGCCGGTTCTTCGCCACCGCTGGCGTCATCACGTAAGCGCAGCTTGCATAGTCGTCCCAGGGCTTGCCCATGTTCGCCATCGTAAATATCGGATTGCGCCGATGGGTGATCGCGGTCACCTGCACCACCGGAGTTTTGCCGCGATGGGCGGAATGGCCGGTGAACTCGCCGAAGGGTCCTTCCTCGACCCTTTCATTAGGCAGCACCAAACCTTCGATCACGATCTCCGCAGTGGCCGGCACCGCCAGATCGTTCGTCTCGCACTTGACTATCTGCACGGCTTCGCCGCGTAGTCCTCCGGTTCCGTCCGCCTCGCTTACCAGGTGATTCATGGGCGTGGTGGCCGCCAGATGGGAAACCGGATCGGCGCTGATCACCAGCGCGATCGGCATCGGCCGATTCATCGCTTCGTACTTGTTCAGGACCGCTCCGCCATGCTGACGGCTGGGTTGCAGCAGGATCGAAAAGCGCTTCTCGTCCTTGACCATACAGCGGTAGGTCGCCCAGTTCGTCCAGCCGGTATCCGGATCCTGAGTGACGATGATGTCGTTGGTGCCGATATATCTACCGCCGTCGATTTCCTTGATCCAAGGAACTGGAAAGTTGAGCAGATTGAATTCGCGCTCGGGCACAATCACTTCTTTACAGGGTGCCTGTTCTCGGCTTACCTGGCGCGGCGCGATCGGAGCCTTGAGCCGCTGACGGACGGTCTCAATTAATTCCAGCACCGGCGTATCCTTCGGCAGTCCCAGCGCCAGCGCGGTACGGGCGTGCAGGGAGGGTTTGCTGGGACCCAGCAAAACCGCGGCGAGTTGCTGGCCGGGATAGTCTTTGACCTTTTCGAACAGTGGCGCGGGTCCACGGCGCTCGCATACCAGACGGCTCATCGCGCCGGCCTCATGCTTCCAATCGACTTCGGTTTTGACGCGGCGTAACTCGCCCTCGCGTTCCAGCAAATCGATGTACTCGCGGACATCCACCGGGCATCCGAAGCCCCCGGCATTAACCTTTATCTTTGCAACTGCCATTTTCTTACCTCTGTGGCGAAAATATTCGCTAATTTAAAGCGCCTGTATGAGTTCCACTAATCGCCGGCTATGCCATCGCATCCCAAGCGCCGCGCTGTAGCTGCGCCCAGCATCGGGCCTCCAACACAAAGTCATCGCGGTCGCGATCGGTCGGAGCGAGTTGCGACAGCAATTCGTGTCCCTCTTCGGAATGCTCGCGGTCTTCTTCGATATGCACCGAGAAAAACCTGAGCGCCTCCGGCTGCATCCCATAATGCCGGGTGAGGCCGTCATGGAGACGTTGGCAAACCTTTGAAAAGATGCCCTCGCCGAGATAGCCGGGGATTCCGCAGTAACGGATTTTACGGGTCATCACCATCCAGTATTCGGCATTAAAGGCGCGTACCGCGGCCGGCGCCGTCGAATGTTCAAGTTCATTGCGCTGATGGCTGAGGCCGCGCTCCCAGAACTCGAACAGCAATTCGGCGTGGCCGGCGGTGTGGCTATGAAGCCCCAGCGCTTCCTCGGCGAAGGCGTGGGCCAGCCGCTGTGAGGCGTCGAGGTTAACGGCGGCGAGATTGACGAAGCCGGTAGCGGTAAAAACGTCGGCGTCGCGTACGGTCATGTGGTAATTGCAGATCGCGATACGATCGAGCTGGTCGCGGCTTGCATTACCGGTGTGAACCAGCTCAACGATCGGTGAACGATGATAACCGATGTCGTCGCGGATACGATCCAACTCGCGCCAGAAAGAGTGCAGGTCCATGATCGGAACCTCCAGCCGGGTTTCAGGCTCAGTTCAAATCTTTAAAGCAGCCAGTTGCACTGAGGTTCCTTGTTACGCGGCCTCAACCCGCCTTGTAGATCAAAGCGTCTTTTTCAGCAAGC
>DAHVFB010000083.1 GCA_027317185.1 Deltaproteobacteria bacterium | reverse complement strand
ACCAACGACAGTCTTATCCTTAAGCCGGCCGGCGGCGGCGAACTTGCGGCCCAGCATCGCCATGATGTCGTCGCCGTCGAGCAACTCGCCGCGCTCGTCGAACATCAACACGCGATCCGCGTCGCCATCGAGCGCGATACCTGCATGGGCGCCAGTGGTGCGAACCAACTCGCGCAGCCGCTGCGTGTGAATCGCGCCGCATTCATGGTTGATGTTCATCCCGTCTGGCTCGGTTCCGATAGCCGCCACTTCCGCGCCCAGCTCGTCGAGCAGTTCGGGTCCCAGTTTGTAAGCCGCGCCATTGGCACAGTCGATGGCGATTTTCAGCCCCTCGAAACTGGCGTCACGCAGCAGGCAGCTTTTAAGAAAGACCAGGTAGCGCCCATGCGCATCGTCGATTCGCGCCGCCTTTCCGATCTGGCCCGCTTCCGCCCGTCGCAAGGCGCCGTCGTTCAGAACCAGCTTCTCGATGCGATTCTCGGTTTCATCGTCGAGCTTGAAGCCCTCGCGCGAAAAAAACTTGATGCCGTTATCCTGATAGGGATTGTGCGAAGCTGAAATTACCACGCCGGCATCGGCGCGCATGCTGCGCGTCAGAAATGCGATCGCCGGAGTGGGCATCGGACCCACCAGCCATACGTCGGCGCCCATTGAGCAGATGCCCGAGGCCATCGCGGTTTCCAGCATGTAGCCCGAAAGCCGTGTGTCCTTGCCGATCAGAATCCGCCGATGACGTCCCCCGCTCGAACGGAACACATGGGCGAGCGCACGGCCCAGCCGCAGCGCGGTCTCCGATGTGATCGGTTCAAGATTGGCGACACCGCGGATGCCATCGGTGCCGAACAGCCGGTTACCCATAATTTCCAACCATCGACAGCGGTACTCAACGGTAAATCCGCAGTCTAACCTTCTGCGGTTCCTGACGCACCAACTGCATCCCGTCGGGCAGCGTCACCTGGATCGGCTTGACGTGCCATCCTCCCGGCGACAGCCCACCGGCTTCGACAAATACCGAGTCGCTGAGATCGAGCTTAGACAGCTTTGGCGCGGGTCCGCGTACGATGAGATTAGCTTCGGCCGGCTCGATTCGGGAGCGGCTGATGGCATCGCGCACGAGAACCTTTACTCCGCGGAACTCGCGCTGGGTAACGATCGGCTGCAAAATAACCTTGGCTTCGACCACATCGTCGGTAAGCCTGACGTGCGGCCCGGGACCGAGTATGCGCACGGGAGCATCGACGTCGCTGGCCGCATCCTGGATTCCAAGCGGTTCGGTGTTGAGATGCTTTTGATTGGTAAAAAAGCGGCTCGGCCCGGTGGCCGCGATTTGCGCGGGCCGGACCTCGGTCGAGACCACCTTGTATCCCGCCGCCGGTTTGCCGTCGAGATGCAATTGCACCGGTAATTGTTGCGTTACTATCCGATCGATATCGAGCACAATCTGCGATGGTACGATTCGCGTGATGCTGGTGCCGCGCTTCACGTTGTTGAACATCTCGGGCGACAATCTGAACGAGGCCTCCCCCGGACTGACGCCGGTCAGGTTCAGCTTAAGCGTAAGATCGTCCGGATTGACCAGCGAAAGCAGCGTGGGCGGGCCGGCCACCGTCACTTTGACGAATTGCGGATGCTGATTGATGATCATCATGCCAACCGGCAGCGAGCTATATCTGACGGGAATCGAGAGCGGCACTTCCTCGCTATGCTCGCCGCCATTGACGAACACCCACAGCGCAATCGCCATCAGCAGCGCGAGTGCCCGCAGACCAAGATTGCGCGAGACGATGCGCCGCAAACGCGAAGGCGGTTTGCGGGCTTTCGCGAGTTCCAGCAGAATTGGCGATTTTGCAGGTTCCGCCATATTCGACTCAGGAACGCAATCTCTGAAGCCGCGCCACCAGCCGGGTGGATTCAATTTCCTGGAGCAGGCGCCCGCGGCTGGCGATCGAGATCGCGCCGGTCTGCTCCGACACCACTATCACCACCGCATCGTTTTCCTCGGTTAATCCAATCGCCGCGCGATGCCGCGTGCCGAGCGTCAGCGCCACGTTCGGGTTGGTCGACAGCGGCAGCAGACAGGCGGCGGCCAGTATGCGATCGCCCTTAACGATCACGGCACCATCGTGCAGCGGGGAGCCGCGCATGAAGATCGTTTCGATCAACTCGCGCGAAAGTTGGGCGTCGAGCGCGCGGCCGGTTTCGACATATTCGCTGAGACCGATTTCCTGCTCGATCACCACCAGTGCGCCAATCCGGCGGGCCGCCAACCAGGTCGCGGCCGCAGTCAATTCCTCAGCCGCCCGCGCCACGTGCGCGCGGCTGGCGAAAAACGGCCCGGCCCCCATTCGCGCCAGCGCGCGCCGAATATCCGACTGAAAAATTACGACCAGAATAATAATCAGGGAGCCAAGGAAGTTGTTCAACAGCCAGTTGACCGTGAATAATCCGAGCATCTGGGAGGCTACGAACGCGAGTCCGATCAACACCAACCCGAGCACCATCTGAACCGTGCGAGTGCCGCGAATCAGTAGAAAAAGGCGATAGATGACGAAAGCGACAATCAGGATGTCGAGCGCATCCTGCCAGCGCAGTGCCGGCACCACCGTCACATAGCTATGCATATAACCTAGGCATTGAGCGCCAGCGAGGCCGCCACCCTTAAGGCCATCGCAGTCGGCCCAGGATCGTGAACTCTAAGAATAGAGGCTCCGAGTATCACCGCCGCGACCTCCGCCGCGATAGTGCGAGCGATTCGCTCGCGTTCGCCATTCGCTTTCAGGCGCAATTCGAGCGCCTTACCTGAAAATCCTATCAGAACCGGACGGCCCAACGCAGCGATAGCGGGCAACCCTCGCATCAGCGCCAAATTGTCGGCCGGATTTTTCGCGAAGCCGAGCCCCGGATCGACAATTATCCGGTCGCCGGAAATACCGGCAGCGACCGCGGCCGCCACCCGCGCTTCAAGATAATCCCTGACCTCAGAAACGACATCCCGGTAATTTGCCATCGAGGACATGGTTTCGGGCGTGCCCCGCATGTGCATCAACACCACCGCAACGCGTGACTCAGCCGCCACAGCCGCCATCGCGGGGTCGAAAGTCAGTCCGCTGACATCATTGATGATCGCCGCACCCACCTGCACCGCCGCGCGCGCCACCGGCGCTTTTCGCGTATCGACCGAGATCGGTACCGTCAGACGCGCCGACAGCATTTCGATCACCGGGATGACCCGCGCCAGCTCCTCATCAATCGGCACCTCTGACGCACCCGGGCGGGTCGATTCCCCGCCTACATCGATTATGGTGGCGCCATGCTCGGCCATCTCGATCGCATGGTCCAAAGCAGCTTCGGGATCGCGATAGAGCCCACCATCGCGGAACGAGTCGGGCGTCACATTGAGGATGCCCATCACGGCGGGAAAGCGAATGATGCGATCATCGGCAAGCAGCAGACGAGGTCGGGAGCTGGATCGCGTTGCGGAAACAGACATCGGTATTATCCGCGCCGTACACCCCGGTTACCGGCGTCACACGGGCGGATTAAGATCGCCGATCCAAGGAAGAAGAGCGCCGCGTGATCGCGGCGCTCCGATTCTCAGACAAGTACGGGCTTGGGTGGCAGGCCCGCGATTGCGTTTTCTTCAGCTAACTGGCGGGTCTTTTCCTTGGACGGACCTGAACCAGGATCACCGGAAGGGGCTGTCTCGCGGCTTGGAGGCAATTCGCGACCCTCTTTGAAGGCCGTCACCATCTCGACCACTTCGCTGCCCTCGAGCACCTCTTTTTCAAGCAACCGTTCAGCGATGGCGTGTAACAGCGTGACATGCTCGGCCAGCAGCCCGCGTGCATGCTGGTAGGCCTCATCGACAATCCGCCGCACCTCGCGATCGATCTCGACCGCGGTATGTTCGGAATAGTCCTTGTGATGCGAGATATCGCGGCCGAGAAACACCTGCTCCTCGCGCTTGCCGAAGGTCATCGGACCGAGCTCTTTGCTCATGCCCCATTCGCACACCATCTTGCGCGACAATTCGGTGGCTTTTTCGATATCGTCTCCAGCCCCGGTCGTCATATGACCGAAGATTAGCTCCTCGGCCACCCGCCCGCCGAACATCATGGTCAGGCGGGTCATCAGATAGTCGCGCGAATAAGTGTAACGATCGTCGAGCGGCAGTTGCTGGGTGACTCCCAGCGCCATGCCGCGAGGAATAATCGTGACCTTGTGCACCGGATCGGCGCCGGGCAACAGTATCGCGACCAGCGCATGCCCGCCTTCGTGATAGGCCGTATTACGCCGTTCGCCCAGCGACATCACCATCGAGCGCCGCTCCGCTCCCATCAGGACCTTGTCCTTGGCGAGCTCGAAGTCGGTCATCTCGACTTTGTCTTTGTTACGCCGCGCGGCCAGCAAAGCAGCCTCATTCACGAGGTTTTCAAGATCAGCGCCCGCGAAGCCTGGCGTGGCGCGGGCCAGCTTGTCGATCGCAACGTTTTCCGCCAACGGCACCCGCCGTGTATGCACGCGCAGAATACCCTCGCGTCCCTTGACGTCGGGCCGTGGCACTACCACCCGCCGATCGAAACGTCCAGGTCTGAGCAGCGCCGGATCGAGCACATCGGGCCGATTCGTGGCCGCCACCAGGATTACGCCCTCATTAGCTTCGAAGCCGTCCATCTCGACCAACAACTGGTTGAGGGTCTGCTCACGCTCGTCATGACCACCGCCCAATCCGGCCCCGCGATGGCGTCCGACGGCGTCGATCTCATCGATAAAAATAATACAAGGCGCGTGTTTCTTGCCCTGTACGAACAGGTCACGAACCCGCGACGCGCCCACGCCGACAAACATCTCAACGAAATCAGACCCTGAAATCGAAAAGAACGGTACCGCCGCTTCGCCGGCGATCGCGCGGGCCAGCAAAGTCTTTCCGGTTCCGGGAGCGCCGACCAGCAGCACGCCTTTCGGGATCCGTCCGCCGAGCCGTGTGAAGCGTTTAGGATCCTTGAGGAACTGGATTATCTCCTCGAGTTCGTCCTTCGCTTCATCGATCCCGGAAACGTCGGCAAAGGTCACTTTGTGCGTATTCTCCGTCAGCAGTTTTGCCCGGCTTTTGCCAAAAGACATCGCCTTACCGCCGCCGATCTGCATCTGGCGCATGAAGAATATCCATACGCCAACCAGCAGCAGAATCGGGAACCCCTGGACCAGCGCCACCATCCACCACGAGTCGCTTTCCGGCGGCTTGGCCGCAATTTTGACCCCTTTGGCGCGTAGAACGTTTACCAGATCGGGATCAGTCGGGGCGTAGGTTTTGAAATGCTCGCCCCCGGTCGTAATTCCGTGAATAAGATTTCCCTGGATAGTAACCTCGGAGACCTGATTCTTATCGGCCTGATTAAGAAAATCAGAAAAAATTATCTCTGGTTCGCGGGTCTGCGGTCTGCTGAAAATATTGAACAGCAGAAGGAACATCAGTCCCAACACCAGCCAGAGAGCGATGCTGCGAGAGAACTGGTTCATCTCGTCAAAAGGCTAGCATGCAGCTTCATTTCGGCGCAATCACACTTGATTTATCGGGTGAGTGGAAAAGCACGCAGACGCAACAGCTTTCGTGTCTTTGAGCTAAATAACGCGAAACGCGAACGAACCAAGCCGGGAATCCAAAGTACTTCACTCCCGGCGCATAGCAGTGGATAGCTCGCACGCCGGTCGCGCGGTACGCGCGCATCGATAAACAGGTTTTTCACCTTGCGATGCCCCGCCATGCCCAGCGGTGCGATACGATCGCCAGGCACGGCGTTGCGCGCCAAAAGTCCGCCTTCGATCTCGGCGCAATCGAATAGCGCCGTATAAAGGTCGGACGGCCTCGAAGCCGCTTCCAAATCGAGCAGTTCCGCCTCGACCGCAAAGCCCGCGGGCTCGATTTCGGTACGGCCAACCGATGCGATCGGGACACTGTAGCTGGCCCGATAGCCGACGTTGCCGGTTTTGGCGGCCCGGCGGATAATGAAGTCTCCGTACTCGCGAACCGCCACCCATCCGCCGGGTAAAGCAGTATGCCCGTTGGGCGGTCCCTCGCCACAAAGCTTCATTATCGACTCGATATGGCGGCGATAAATCTTACGTAGATCGCCGGTTCGGTTGGCGATATAGTTTCGCAACATCGCAGCCGCCACCGCCCGATGGAGCAGGTTGAAATCCTCGATCCTGAGCCGGCCATCCGGAGTGAGCCGCTTACTCATTTCATTGCGTGCGTGAAGACTGAGAAAGTGGTCGATTGACCGCAGATCCTCGGCCAGTTCGAGCAGGCGGTGCGAGAAGTTGGGCGCATAATCACGATCGATCAGCGTCAGCAGATCGTTTCGTACCCGGTTACGCAGATGACGCGGCGACAGATTCGAGCTGTCGGATACGAATTCCGCACCGAGGGCGCGCAGGTAGTCCAAGAGCTCCACGCGAGTCAGATTCAACAGCGGCCGGATCAAGCGGCCCGGTCCGCGCTCGTTCATCGTCACCAGCCCTGAAATCCCCGACCCGCGCATCAACCGCATCATGATGGTCTCGGCGCGATCGTCCGCATGATGGCCGAGAGCGACGTACTTGGCTCCGATCGATTCCGCGGCGCGTGCAAGAAAGGCATAACGGCACTCGCGCGCCCGCTCCTCAAGATTTGCGGAGCCGATGAGATCCGCCTGCTCCACGATTAACTCAACTCCAAGACGGCTACAGGTCTGGCGTACGAAGGCTTCATCGCGATCCGACTCAGCGCCGCGCAACCGATGGTTCAGATGGGCGGCGGCGATCCGGAATCCAAATCGCTCCGAAATACGCTTGATGGCATGCAGCAGTGCGATCGAATCCGAGCCGCCGGAAATCGCGGCCAGAATGAAATCGCCGGTTCCGAGCTTCAGCGGCGCAAGCGCCCGCTCAATCGATCGCTCAATTCGAAGATAGTTCGATTGTCGGCCGGCCTGACGATATTGCACCTTGATATGGTTCCGATTGATAAGTTGCGGCCGGTCCGGAGGGTTAAGCTAGATGCTATCCCGAAATCCGATCCAGCAGATTCAGGATCACCGCGATACCGGGTATGTTCACCTCCAACTCATCGGCCAGCGTGCGAATCACTCGAATCCGATCCAACGTATGTTGCGTGTAGAGCGGTTCGGTATGGCCCTCGATCTTGAACATCCGCGCGGGAACGATCAGCTCCTCATGCTCCCAGATCGTCAACTGGCCTTCGTCAATCCCCGCCAGGTGACACAAGGCGCTCCGGCTCAGGTAGGTTGGAGCTTTTGCGGCAGCGTTGCGCCTCACCATACTGACCCTGCGCCGCATCATTGGCGATCTTCCCTGCCTTCCTTCCCGACTATCTCTAATTTCCACTCAACAAAATTTTCGCTCAACTCTCTTTGACCAAAAGATCCGCCCGCGGATCGGGCACTTTGCGCTCGATCTGAAGGTCGGCAAGTTGCTGTATCAGACCCCGTTCCGAATCGGTGAGATCAGTCGGCGCCAACACCTTGAGTTCATACAGCAAATCGCCGGCCGGCTGCTTGCCACGCGAGGGTAATCCGCGTCCGCGCAGTCTCATCACGCGCCCGGTCTGGCTGTCCGGCGGGATGGTCAGCGAGATGCGCCCATCGAGCGTGGGCGCAAGCACCTGCGCGCCCAGCACCGCTTCATAAGCCCACAGCGGCAGCTCGCAGCGAACGTCGCGTCCTGAGACGGTGAAGATTGGATCGCGGTCGAGTTTAACCATCAAAAACAGGTCGCCGTTAAGATCGGAACGCGGACCGCGACCGCCCTGCCCTTTGAGCCGAATCCGGTCGCCGTCGGTTACTCCCGCCGAAATTGTCACCTCGAGTGTCCGCCGCACCATAATCGTGCGGTGGCCGGCGCAACGCGGACATGGCTCGGCCGACCGAATCACGCGCATATTCGATCGCTTTTCTTCACGCGCAATCATCCCGGTGCCGCCGCAGTCAGGACATTCGTCTTCCGCGTTGAGTTGCAGCCGGCGCTTCACGCCGCGCATCGCCTCGCGCGGCGTGATCGTCACTTCGGCTTCGAGATCCGGCGCGCGCACCGCTTGTGCGCTGCCCCCATGGAAACCGAAATCGGCAAATTCCGGGCCGCTGCGCGGGCCGCCTTGCCGCATCCGTCCACCGGCGCCCATAGTGAAGCCGCCGCCAAAGAACCGATCGAAGAAATCGCTGAAGCCGGCCCCGCCGGAACTTGCACCGGCGGCGCCACGACCCGCCGACTCCGCGGCCCCAGCATATTGGCGGAAGATGTCTTCCTGCGAAGCGCCGCGCTCCCAGTCCGCCCCGAGCAAATCGTACTTTTTGCGCTTTTCGGGATCGCTGAGCACCTGGTAGGCCTCGTTGATCTCCTTGAAGCGCTGCTCGGCTTCCTTGTTGTTGGGATTGACGTCCGGATGATGTTTGCGCGCCAGCTTGCGGTAAGCCTTTTTTATTTCCGCCTCGGACGCGCCGCGTTCGACCCCGAGCAGTTTGTAATACTCGCGAAATTCCATCCTAAGCTCGAAATTCCATCCTAAGCTCTATGTCCGGTCGGACCTTCCAGCTCCTGTTCGCGCCACGTCCTGTTCATGAAGCGGATTTAATCGCGGCCTTGCGATCAACCTCGTCAACCCGGCGTGAAAGCCCGCGCAGGTCCTCTTCCAGGCGCTGCTGTCTGCGCCAGATAAACATGACGTAAATGAAAATGACCGCAAAAATTATCGTGTACGCGGCGAAAAGATAGCCAAAGTTCTCCATAATGATTGTCTAAACGTCAAATATCCTGCGCCGCCGCCTCGGCCAGTGCGAGCCGCAAGGTCAATCGATCGATCCGCGCGCGCATGCGCAAGGTCGCAAAGCGAAGCATCAACAGCCAGGCGAAGAGCACGGTAAACGCCGCCATCGCGACCAGCAGCGTGGTTACCATCCGGGGGTCCTGGAGTCCATGGCCGCCCTGTTTAGTCACCAGCACCGCCGGATGAATCGTCCGCCATAGCCGCACTGAGACGATCACCACCGGCACGTCGAGCGCCGCCACAATTCCCACTACCGCCGCGAGCCGCGCCCCGTTCGGACTTTCGTTCGCCGCCGCCCGCAGCATCAGATAGCCGCCATAGAGCAGCCACAGCAGCAAGGTGGTGGTCAGGCGCGAATCCCACGTCCACCATACACCCCAAATCGGCTTGGCCCAGATCGATCCGGTGATCAGCACCAGCGTGCAAAAGACCATCCCAACTTCGGCGGCGGCATAGCCCAGATCGTCCCATACATCCTGCCCGAGCCATAGATAGAGCACGCCCGAGATCGCCACCAGCCCGAAACCGGCAAACGCCACCCACGCGCACGGCACGTGGAAGTAAAAGATTCGTTGCACAATCCCCTGCGCCGCCTCAGTCGGCACATACAGGAAGACCATGTAAAGCGCCGCGACCATGAGCATGGCGCTCGCAACTCCCAGTGACCATATGATTGTGCGATTCATCGCCAACGAACATCTATTCTATATGTTTTTCGGTGTGCAACGCCTCTCTCTTTTACTGTTGCTCGCGCCGCCGGCCGCTGCATCTGCCGGCGTGGTCAAATCGCCGCAGAGACTGCGCGATTATCAGCGAAAATTTTTGAGCGCGTGAAGAGCGCGACCTCGACCAGCCCGATCATCACCGGCACCTCGATCAGCGGGCCTATCACCGCAGCGAAAGCCGCGCCGCTATTTATTCCAAAGGTGGCGATTGCGACCGCAATCGCCAGTTCGAAATTGTTAGACGCAGCGGTGAAGGACAGCGCGGTGGTTTTGGAATAAGAGGCGCCGGCGCGGCGGCTAAGCAAAAACGACAAGGCGAACATCAGCGTGAAATAAAGCAGCAGCGGAATCGCGATCCGGATCACGTCCAACGGCAGGCGAACGATCGCCTTGCCCTGAATGGAAAACATTACCACGATAGTGAACAGCAAAAAGATCAGGGTGAGCGGGCTTATCTTCGGAATAAAGCGCTCACGATACCAGACCTGGCCCTTGATTCGTCCCAGCGTCCGCCAGGTGAGGAATCCGGCGGCGAACGGAAGGCCCAGGTAAATCCCCACGCTCTGCGCGATTTGTCCGATCGTGACATGCACCACCATCCCTTCAAATCCCAGCAAGCGCGGCAGCACGGTGATGAAAAAGTAGGCGTAAATCGAATAGAACAGCACCTGAAATACCGAATTGAAAGCCACCAGTCCGGCGCAATAATCGCTATGGCCGCCAGCCAGATCGTTCCACACCACCACCATCGCGATACAGCGAGCGAGGCCGATTAGAATCAGCCCGGTCATGTATTCCGGACGATCGCGCAGAAAGACGATCGCCAGCGCGAACATCAACAGCGGACCGATAATCCAGTTCTGCACCAGCGAAAGGCCGAGGATTTTCCAATCCTTGAAAACGTCGCCCAGTTCGTCATATCTGACCTTGGCCAGCGGCGGATACATCATCAGGATCAATCCGACCGCGATCGGAATCGAGGTGGTTCCGACACTCAGGCGGTCGAACAAACTTTTGAGACCGGGGAAAAGATTGCCAATCGCGATCCCTGCCAGCATCGCGATGAAAATCCATGCGGTCAGGTAGCGATCCGGAAACGACAGCCGGCGCATAATTGGCATCTCGAGCGCAGGTGCAGCCATGTTTGCTCTCTTGAAGATCAGCGTAGGGTTTTGTTTTCGAGGCCGGCAAACAGTTCGATACGGCTTTCCAGCTCGATATAGATACGTCCGAAGCATCGATACCGCGCGGCTTTCAGGCCATCGAACGCGGCCGGATCGGGAATGCTCCAATGGGCCGTGACGGGCCGGCCGGGCCACAGCGGACAAACTTCGCCGGCCGCCCGATCGCAGACCGTGATTATGAAATCCAGCGGCGGACTGTCCGGCCGCGCGAATTCGTCCCAACTTTTGCTGCGCAGGTTGCGCGTGTCATAGCCCCATTCCTGCAGGATCCGGAGCGTCATCGGATGGACTTCGCCGCGCGGATGGCTGCCGGCGCTGAAAGCTCCGCGACCCCGGCGATTTAATATACATTCGGCCATGATGCTGCGCGCCGAATTGCCGGTGCAGAGAAACAGCACCCGCCGTTCACGCCCGTGCATGTTTACCATTGCGCTTCACCGGCACGCAGGCTGCTGGGTTGACCATCGGCAAGCACCTTTCGGGCTGCCCGCGGCAGCAGTTTTCGGTCAGATAGCCAACCAACGCGGTCATCGCGTTGAAATTCGCGGCATAAATGATCGAGCGGCTTTCCCGCCGGGAGCCGATCAGCCCCGCATGGCGAAGCTGATTCAGATGGAACGAAAGCGTCGGCGCCGGCAACTTCAGTCGCTCACCGATAACTCCGGCCGGCAGCCCGTCCGGGCCCTGTTCGACCAGCAGCCTGAACACCTCCAGCCGGGTCTCCTGCGCCAGCGCCGAAAGCGCGGCGACCGCGAAGCTCTTTTCCATATTTCCAGAATGATGGAATCATCTGCCGCCGTCAATCCGGTAGCCGGTTACGTCGTTAGTGGATTTCAGTTTTCTGCGATAACGAATTCGAACAACAGGTAGCCGGCGCCCACAAACAGCAGATCGAACGCGATCAGGATTTTGATCCAGATGGCCGCGCTGGTGAAGGGAGCGCCAGACAGCATCGCCGCCGACGCCTTCACTCCCGCGATCAGGGCTGGCACGTAAAGCGGCACCGCCAGCACCGGCAGTATCAGATCGCCCATCCGCGTATGCCCCGACACTGCCGATAGCACGGTGGCGAGCGCACCGAATCCGATCACGCCGAGCGCCAGTATGGGCAGCATCCGCAGCAGGCCAAAATCGAAATTAAGGTTGAAGAACAACACCATCAGCACCACCGCGGCAACCTCTGCGATCGCCATGAAGACGACCGCGGCGGTGAGCTTGGCGAAATAAATCGTGGTGCGATCGACCGGGCTGACCAGCAAGGCGTAGATCGTGCCGTTGTCGCGCTCGGAGGACAGCGCGCGCACCGCGCCGAGCATCCCCGAGAACAGCATCGCGATCCACAGCGCACCCGCGCCGGCCTCGGTCCCGCGCGCACCCGCCTGGCTGAGCGCGAACACAATCACCACCAGGATTAGAAGTGAGAGCGCGATCAGTGCGATCGTGCTTTCGCCGGATCTGATCTCCAGCCGCAGGTCTTTTCCCAGGATAGCCCGAAACTGCGTCATGTGCCCTTGTCCGCGGCCAGCCGTCCGCGAGAGAGTTCGTAGCGCTCGCATGCGATCGCCGTGAGCGTGGCGCCGCTATGCGCCGTTAGCACGACAGCGCAGCCCCGCTCCATCGATTCGGCGATCAATCCCTTCACCAGCTCGGCGCCCGCCACATCAAGCGCGGTGAAGGGCTCGTCCATGATCAATAAGTCCGGATTCGCAATCAGCGCCCGCGCGATTGCGAGCCGCTGCTCGTTGCCGCGCGAAATGGTCCGCACTCTATAAGCAGCAAGCGCCTCAAGTCCGATTCTTTCGATCCATTCGGCCGCGATCTGCGGCGGATTCCGCATCCCATATAGCGCGGCGTAAAACTCAAGATTTTCGCGCGCGGTGAGATTGCGATATAGGAACGTCTGATGGGTCAGCAGTCCAAGCCGCCGCCGATCGATGCGGCTATCGCCAAACAAAACCATGGACCCTGCGGTTGGTTTAAGCAGGCCGGCAAAAATCCTGACCAGCGTGGATTTGCCGGAGCCATTGCTTCCAATTATCGCAGCCGCGCAGCCGGGAGCCAGATCGCAGTTCAGCCCGCGCAAAACCGGAACGGAACCAAAACTATGGCTAACGGCATGGGCCTGGAGCGCGAGCGTCGTCATTTAATCGGCCGGTAGCCAGCCAGTAGCTCGCCAGCCTCTCAGCCCGCTTCGCCGGCGGCGCGCAGTGGTGCGGGGATCGGAGTACCGCAACCGGCGCAGAATTTGTGCGCCGGGGCGACGGCAAGACCGCATTCGGGGCAAAAGCGCACGGATTGGGTTGCGCCGCCGATTGGCGGCACCGATCGATCCGCGCGGCGAAGTGGAGATACCGCCGCCAGCGGCGCTGAGGTTGACATGGATCGGCGAGCGGAGGGCGTCGACCTCGCCGCCAGAGCGCCCATCGCGGCCAGTGCCCGAGCTTCGAGCGGCGCGCGCAGTGAAGCATAGTCCGCCTGGGAAAGCTTGCCCATCTCGCGATCGAACTCGAGCTCGCGCAGACCCTGCATCGCAAGCTCGCGCTCATGGTTTAGCCGTACCGTCTCGGGCGGCTCTTTGGCGCCGGCCTTGAAGGCCGCGCCCGCCAACGGCGCAGCCACAAACAAAGCCACCCCCACCACGATCAGAACCGCCGCCAGATAAATCACAACTAGATTCGCTCCCGCAGTTGGCGCTCGAGTTCGCGGCGCATCGGGTCGTTCTCGTCAGCGGCGGGAAGCGTCGGCGGCGTGGAGGCCGGAGCGGGCTGCGGAGTTTTGCGCCATCGCGAAAGCGTCAGCGCCATGATTCCGATCCCTGCCAGCAAAGCCAGCGGGGGAATGATCCATGCAAAGAGATTAAATCCTTGCGTAGTCGGCGCCGAGAGCACCTTTTCGCCATAGATTTTACGAAACGAGGCGATAATTTGCGCGCGGTCCATTCCTTTCGCGATCATCGCGTCGATTTTGCCGCGAACCGGCACCGAAAATTCGCAGTTCGGATGGTTGCAATTGGCGACCGTCAAACCGCATCCGCACTGACAGGTCAATCCCTCCGCCACTTCCTGACGAGTGGTTTTCGGCGGATTGGTGGCAGCAATCGACGGTGAAGTAATCAGAAGCGACGCGAACGCGGCTATCAGCAGGAAGGTTTTCATTCGCAAATTGAGCGCTACTGGCCGCCCGCGAACGGCTCGCCCGCCAGTTCGGCATTTTCCACTCGGCCACGAACCGCCGCCGCGATCGCCGCACGCTCGCGCACATTCGGCCACATCGCGATTACCGTGCCGATCGCCATCACCAGACCGCCCAGCCAAATCCAGAACACCAGCGGAGTAAGAAAAACCTGGAGCGTGGCGCTCCCTGACGCATCGTCGTAACCCGCCAGCACCAGGTAGAGATCGGCAACCGGCGTCGTCCGGATGGCGACGTCGGTCGCGGGCTGCTGGGCAGCCTTGTAGAACAGCTTGGCGGGCGCCATCGCGGCCACTTCGTGGCCGTTCTTGAAGACCTCGACTCTGGCCCGAATGGTCTCGACGTGCGCGGTCTCGGTGGGATCGAGGCCGAGATAGTGAAGCTGGTAAGCCCCGATAGTGAAGCTCTGGCCCGGCTTCACGTTGCGCTTGACCTCGGTCTTGAAAAAGGAAGAACCAACGATCCCGACGAAGGCGAAAATTACCCCGATGTGAATGACGTAGCCGCCATAACGGCGATTATTTTTCGCCACCAGATTGGCCAGCGCGCGAACCGGCGGCTCGGACACCATATGACGACGCGCTGTAACCCCACGGCGAAACTCCACGATGATGGTTCCGAGCACGAAAGCCGCCAGCGAAAACGCGGCCAGCACGTACCATTCGCGCAGGCCGGCCGCGAAGGCGAACAATCCGGTGGCGACCCCGAGAATCGCTGGAGCAATGAAGTTGCGCAGCAGGTTTCGCGGCGTGGTGCGCCGCCATGCGATCAATGGCCCGACGCCCATCAAAAAGATCAGCGCCAATGCGAGCGGCGCGTTCACCTCATTGAAAAATGGCGGCCCGACCGTGATCTTCACCCCGCGCACCGCTTCCGAAAGCACCGGGAACAGCGTGCCCCAGAATACCGCGAAAGCGATTCCGATCAGCGCCAGATTGTTGAACAGGAAGGCCGCTTCGCGCGAAAGATACGATTCGAACTCGGCGGGACTGCGCAAATCGTTAACCCGCCAGATCAGCAGGATGGCATACAGCACCGCCACCCCAATCAGAAAGCTGAGAAAGTAGGGACCGAGCCCGGATTGGGTGAACGAATGAACCGAAGAAATCACCCCGCTCCGGGTGATGAAAGTGCCGAACAACGTCAGCCCGAAGACCATCCCGATCAACGCCAGGTTCCACACTTTCAGCATGTCCTTGCGTTCCTGGATCATCACAGAATGCAGATACGCGGTCATCACCAGCCACGGCATGAAGGCGGCGTTTTCGACCGGATCCCAGGCCCAGTAGCCGCCCCATCCGAGCACCTCGTAAGCCCATCGCGCGCCGAACAGGTTTCCGAGCGTGAGAAAGAACCACGAAAAGATCGCCCAGCGGCGCGTGGTGCGAATCCAGGTGTCGTCCAGCTTGCGGGTGATCAGGGCCGCGGCGCCAAAGGCGAACGGTACGGTGGCGCTGACGTAGCCGGTGTAGAGCGACGGCGGATGAATCGCCATCCAGTAGTTCTGCAGCAGCGGATTTAGGTCCGTGCCCTGGAGCGGGACGTGCGCCATCAGCACGAACGGGCGGGTGACGAAATTGAGCATGGCGAGAAAAAAAATCGCCACTCCCGCCATCACGCTTAATGCATAGGGCGCGATCTCGAGATTCTTGCGGCGGTTCTGATACGCGACAATCGCGGTGAAAATCGACAGCAGCCAGGTCCAGAACAGCAATGAACCTTCCTGGCCGCCCCATAATGCGGTGATTTTGTAAACCGTCGGGAGCGTGGTGCTCGAGTACGAGGCCACATAATGGATCGTAAAATCGCTGTGCAGCAGCGCGTTCCACATCACGCCCACCGCCACCGTCACCATCGCGCACATCGCCCACAGCGCATGGCGAGCGCTGACGATTGAATCGCGATGGCCGCCGCGCAACCCATAAATATTGGCCGCGATCGAATAGATCGCGAGAATCAGCGCGAGTGCGAGCGCAAGTTGACCCAGCAATGGCATCAGATCGCTAACCTTTTTTTTCGGGAATATATTTTGAGGGGCACTTGGTCAGCACCTGCCGCGCATCAAGGTTGTTGGTCGATCCGATTTCGCCTTCGACGATCACGTCGCGATCATCGGCCAGCATATCCGGACGGGGCTGACCTTTGGAGATCACATCGTAATAGACCGGTGGACTGGTGGAGACCGGTTGCACCGCGCCACCGCTTTCAGCCGCCGGCAGCGCCATCATCGTGAATGCGAGCGTCAACGTGTCGGGATCCCACCGAATAGTGCCGGGTTTTACGCGGCCCGCCACCCGCACCGTTTGTCCTCTCAACTCATTCTGACGGGCATGGACTTCATTGACGGTAAGGTAGTACTCAGAAGTGCTCTGGATCGCAGTAGTTATCAGGTAGCCGATAGCCGCGACCACCATCGCAATACCGATCACGAACCTGAGTTTTCTCGACATAATTGTTTCCAGCCAAATTCGCACGGGACATCATAATACCGTGAACCGGCTCATTGTTGCGTGCAGGGCGTGGAACGGCAAGCCGTTCATCAATCGACCGGCCGGCGGAACGAACTTGAGCGGCCAGCAATCGTCAATGAAGCAGCCGATTCTTTTTGGGATCGTTCGGTATCAGACGCTCGCGTTTCAGATCGTCGGGATGGCCGCGATCGTCATGCCTGGTCTGTCCCTCGATCCGGTATTCCTCGCCAGCCCAGGTGCCCAAATCGACCAACTGGCAACGCTCCGAGCAGAACGGCCTGAACTTATTCGCGGGCGACGAGTCCACCGATCGCCGACAAATCGGACATCGCATGACCAGGATCGTTCCAGATTAAGCCAGCGTGTGCAACGTATCAGGCGTGCGCGTTTGACGCATTTTAAGGAAGATCGTTTGAAGCGGATCGCGACTGAGGTTCCTCCCACTTGGGCTGCTCACTGCATCGCGAGGTCCCGCCCCGCACCTCGAATTTCCCGGTATCCGCAAGGAACCGGAAACCCTCGAAATAGCAAAGCGTACGCTGGTCGAGGCCTCGATACGTGGCTTTTATTTCGACCCGCAGCTTCGATCTGCCCTGGATAATCGCGTCATAGCTCGAGGCTGGCAGATGAAGCTGAACCGTATGCGGCACCTGCGGCGACAGAATTCCGGCAAATAGTTGTTTGCTCTGGCTGGCCACCGCAACCCCGTCGATCAAGATGCGGCGATCGAGAACGGTGGCATCGGCCGATAGATTTCCGAAATTGCGGTACTCGACTTCAACTCGCGGGTCGCCGGCAATCGAATTGTCGAGCCGAATCGATTCGACACCAAAATAAGGCCGCTCCGAGGCGAGATAGATCGATTCGGCGATAGATGCGGTGCGCCAGGTAGCGATTGCGCTGAAGGTAGTTGCCGCGACCATCAACAGCGTCATCAACTCGGCGAAGCCCAGCAACTGCGCGAGTTTGCCCAGCCGCTGGCGTTCGATCTGCGTCAGCGGATCGCGTTCATCCTGGTCTTTGTCGTTGCGTTGCGGCATCCCCTTCCCCGCTCCCTTGAACCGCCCGGAATATTACAACGTCACCTGGAGCCGCTTCAGACCACGAAAGCGGCCCATCTTCTTCCATTCAAGTCGATCGTCCGCCAGCGCGATTTTCGGTTTGCGTTCGAGCAGCCGTGCGATCGCCACCTGACCTTCCAGCCGGGCCAAGCCGGCGCCGAGGCAATAATGAATCCCATGACTGAACGCCAGATGCTCATTGTCGGGCCGTTTGATATCGAATCGATCCGGATCGGCAAAACGTTCCGGATCGCGATTGCACGCGCCGATCAACACCGAAACCGTTTCACCTTTTTTTACCGGCTTGCCACCGATGCTCAGGTCCGCCTGCGCCACCATCGGCGATACCGCCTGGGTCGGGGAGTCGTAGCGCAGCATCTCCTCGACCGCGCCAGCCACCAGATCAGGATTTTCGCGCAGCCGTTTCAGTTCGCCGGGATTGCGCAACAGGGCCAGCAATCCATTACCGATCAGGTTGATCGTGGTGGCGTGGCCGGCCGCGAATATAGTGGACAGGATGGTCAGGATCTCGCGCCGCGAAAGCCGGTCGCCGCGGTACTCCACGGTCATGAACGCCGTCAGCAGATCCTTGCCGCCAGGATGCTGCTCCCGCTGCTCCATCTGCCGCGTGAAATAGTCATCGAATCCGAGCGTCGCGCGATCGCCCTCGGCGATCATCTCCGGCGTCCGTACCACCCCGCGCGAGGCCACGATACCATCGACCCAGTGAATCATCTGCGCCGCATCGGACTGCGGCACTCCCAGCATCCCGCAGATCGCGATCGAGGGCAGCGGATAAGCGAACTCCGCGATTACGTCCATCCGATCACGATCGGCCAGCTTGTCCAGCAAGCCATCGACCAGTTCAATCAGATGCGGCCGCATGGCGGCGACTGCCTGCGGCGTGAAAGCGCGGCTCACCAGATTTTTGAAGCGCGTATGACCCGGGGGATCGGAAAAGGCCAGCTCGCGGCTCTGGCCTTCAATAATCGGTTGCGAACCGTACTTCGCCCGCATCTGGTCGATCAGGGCGGCGCGGCTGAACGGGCCGTGATCGCGAAGGAACGCGATCGCATCCACATAACGCAGGATCACCCAGCCGCCCATATGCGGGCTGAAGCGGATGGGGTCCTCGCTGCGAAGCTGATGGAATAGCGGATAAGGATCGGGATGACCCGGCAGCGACGGATCGAAGTTCGGATCAATCGGATTTTCGGCTGGCGTCATTGGTGCTTGGCCCCGCTCGCAATCAGAGCCAGTTTGCTGAGAGCCAACCCGATAGGCAATAGCGCGGTTCCGCCCAGGAGTTTCGGCTTTAAAGTTTGTTAATGTCCGACCCTTTAGGGATAACCCATGTCAGCGTCCGTGGCGGACGTTATCCTTGACCCCGTAGTCCCGTTCCGGCTCGGCAAAGACCGTGATCCTGTAGTCACTGAAGAAGCGGCTGCTGTTTTTCTGCACCGCCACATGGTCCGGATGTTGCCGCCACGCGTTCAAAGCTGCGTCGGACTCGAATTCGACGATCGTGACTTCCTCGCCGTCGCTGGCGGTAAAAAACTTTGAAGCGATGAAGCCTGGCATCGCAACGGCGATCTTCATCAGACGTTCAGCCTCGGCATAATATTCCGGTTTCGTTTCCGATCGCGGGTAAGTCCGAA
>DAHVFB010000082.1 GCA_027317185.1 Deltaproteobacteria bacterium | reverse complement strand
GTCTTGGGTCGTCGGGTCCAACGTTCCAGCGTCTGCCGCTCGCTGGGCGCCACCACCAACCTGGCTTTCGGCCGTCCCCGCTCCATGCTGCTCCTCTCTGATAGCAGAGACGCCGGAAGCCGGAGAATTATTCATATTACTAAGCGAACAGGACACTAGTGTCACGTCTCGTAAATAGTTTAGCATTGCGGATGCTACGTCTAATTTGGCGGGCGGGTTTGGTCCAGACGAAAGATTGGGCGTGGTCGTTCCAGTCGACGAGGAAGCGGCTGATGGCCTGCTCCAATCGCGCGATGCTTTGCAGCTGCCGCGCCGGATGGCCTGGCTGGTAATCAGACCCAACCAGCGATGTATCCGCCAGACATCAGTCTGACGCTTTCTGCACAGATCGGCCGGGTCCAAGGAATTGGTAGGAATCTTAGTTTTGCGGGAGAGACGGAATCAGGCGCATGAACGCCATGTAATGCGCTGGAGGCCGTGGCCTGTGCATGCCACTGAGTCTTATAGCACCGTTTGAATGCTTATTGCGGCTGTCAACCGCCACGGCCGTCAACCGCCGCTTGTCAACCGCCGTATGGGTGTCAACCGGTTGACAGAGAGAGCAGTACGCACCGGACTGCGTCGTCCGCCACCTGACGCATGTTATGTGTGTTCTCTGGAGAACACTTACTCGGCACCGCGGAAGGCGACCAAACGCGCCTGGATTAAAGCTGCGGCGGTGTGAAGGCGCGCTCCCGGCTCACTAACGGATGCTGGCCGCGTCTGGCAAGCGCGTTGGTCTTAAAAACTGCTCGAATTTAGCTAACCGCTAATGCTTTCGCTGATACTTTTGCGGCACTCCCGGTAAGATAAGCGGGCGCCTTTAGCGCGAATGCACGGGCCCCGCGATGTCACTGATCACTACGATTCTTGGACGTCCCCTCGCCACCAGCGAGGCGGGCGATCAACGCATCGGCCCGGCCGCCGGCGTGCCGACCTTCGGACTCGATGCGCTCAGTTCGGCCGCGTATGGCCCCGAGGCGGCACTGACGGTACTGCTGCCGCTCGGTGCCGCGGGACTGACGTACATCCTTCCGATCACGACGGCGATCGTCGTTCTGCTCGGCATCGTCTATGTCAGTTACCGGCAGACTATTGCGGCGTATCCGAACGGCGGCGGCTCCTATACGGTCGCGCGGGAAAACCTGGGCACGAGCGCCAGTCTGCTGGCCGCGGCCGCTCTGATGACGGATTACGTGCTGAATGTTGCGGTCGGAATTTCGGCCGGCGTCGGCGCGCTGATCTCGGCTGTTCCGGCCCTTCAGCCCTACACGCTGATACTATGCCTCGTCATTTTGATTATGCTGACCTTCGTAAACATGCGCGGCATCGGAGAGGCCGGTAAGCTGTTCATGCTGCCGACCTGCGCCTTCATCGTGAGCCTGTGCGCGCTGGTGGCTTGGGGCATGTTCGCGACGATTTCCTCGGGCGGCCATCCGCATCCGGTGATTTCCCCGGCGCATCTCGGTAAGGCCACTGAAGCCGTGGGAGTATGGGTGCTGTTACGCGCATTTGCGAGCGGATGCACTGCGATGACCGGCGTCGAGGCGGTCAGCAACGGCGTTCAGGCGTTTCGCGAGCCGGTCGTGCCGGCGGCGCGCCGCACGCTCACGATCATCATCGTGATCCTGATGGTGTTGTTGATCGGCATCGCCTATCTCGCGAATGCCTACCAGATCGGCGCGACCGAACCCGGAACCTCGAACTACCAAAGCGTTCTGTCTCAGTTGATCGGTGCGGTCGCCGGCCGGGGCATCTTTTACTGGGTCAGCATCACTTCAATCCTGCTGGTGCTGTGCCTGTCGGCGAATACTTCATTTGCCGATTTTCCGCGGCTATGCCGCGCGGTGGCCGAGGACGGTTATTTGCCCGGCTCCTTCACCAGCCAGGGGCGGCGGCTGGTCTACTCGGAGGGCATCTGGGTTCTCGCGATCCTGTCCGGAGTCCTGCTGCTGGTGTTCGACGGCGTTACCGACCGGCTGATCCCGCTGTTCGCGGTCGGTGCGTTTCTGGCCTTCACCCTGTCGCAGAGCGGAATGGTGGCACATTGGCGGAAGAGCCAGGAGCGCGGCGCGCGCGCGAGCATGGCGGTGAATGGGCTGGGGGCAATCGCCACCGGCGTGACGGTCGTGGTCGTTGCGGTCGTCAAATTCATGGCCGGCGCCTGGATCGTGGTGCTGCTGGTGCCGGCGCTGGTCGCGCTGATGCTCGCGGTCGGACGCCATTACCAAAGAATCGAACGGGAAACCGCGGCGCCCGGCAATCTGAAGCTCGAAAATTTGCACGAGCCGATCGTGATAGTGCCGATCATCGAATGGAGCACGATTGCGGAGAACGCCCTGCGGTTCGCGATGACGCTGTCGCGCGAAATCGAAGTACTGCATATCGAAAGCGAAGACAGTCCCCATTCGCTAACCAAGATTTGGCCGGCGCGCGTGGAAGAACCAGCGCGCGAGGCGCAGCAGGCCGTGCCGCAACTGACGGTGCTCAAGTCACCGTATCGATTCGTGGTGCAGCCGATTATCGATCACGTCCTGGAGGTCGAGCGGAAGAACCCGGATCGCACCATCGCGGTGCTGCTGCCAGAGTTGGTCGAACGGCAATGGTACCAGTATTTTCTTCACAACCAGCGCGCCCGGATTCTTGCGGCTCGCCTGCTGGCGCAGGGGACGCATCACATCGTGATCGTCAATGTGCCCTGGTATCTGCGTGAACGGCATTGAAGGCGGGTCGCCAGGTTCATCGATCGCGGGATAATACTTGCCTTGATCATGCAGTCTTAGAAAAAGAAACCCCAGGAACTTCTTGTTGCGCTGGACTGGCAGTTGCCCCCCTGGGCATCGCATGACGTAGGTGCGGAGGCGGTCTGCCCATACGGACTTGGCTGGCTAAAACACGCCTGCAATCCGAATGTATAGAAAGTCAGTACTGCCACAAGAATAATTATATTACGCATTGTTACACGCACCCTTACTTCATCCTGCGCGCCGCGCACGCGCCGATACAAAGGAATAGGCCCCGCAAGGGCGCAGTTCCGTGCTGCGGAGCACCAGACCGGGCGAAAGCTGAACGTTCGGTACCTGGCGTGATCGCAATTCGGTCGCAACGCTCGCGCGGTGTTCGTCGCCTCGAAGCTGACGGAATTGGGGAGCACGATAGCCGCGTGGTGGACAAAGCGGAGCCACGGCGACGCCCTTTAGGGAACCTCTGCACCAGGCTCTGCTGTTACCCTGAGCGCAGCGAATGGGTCCCGGATCCGGGATTCTGCGCTGCGCTCAGAACGACAACCTAACTTGTGCAGAGGTTCCTTAGGTCGCGTTAGCAAGGGTCCGGTGGCATCGGAAATGATAAAATTGGACTTCGCCCGCGCGATCGCGGGATGATGAAGGTGTACCGAATTTCAAGGAAACAACAGATGAGTGCGATCGTATCGACCCGCTACGGAAGACTCGAAGGCGAGGAACAGGACGGATTAATCGTTTTCAAGGGAGTGCAGTTCGCGGCGGCTCCGGATGGTATTCGGCGATGGCTCGCGCCCCAGAAGCCGGCGCCATGGACTGGCGTTCGCGACGCGCGGCGCTTTGGCGCGGCGGCTCATCAAAACCCGGTCACCAACCAGGCGCTCGCCGCGATGAAAATCGAGCAGGCGCATGCGGAGGACTGCCTCAATCTCAATTTGTGGACGCCGGGAGTCGATCGAGCGCGGCGCCCGGTGATGGTGTGGATTCATGGGGGCGGATTCACGATCGGGGCCGGCTCACAGGAAGTCTATAACGGATCGTTTCTGGCCCGGCGCGGCGACGTGGTCGTGGTCACGATTAATTACCGCCTCGGGCCGCTGGGCTTCCTGCGGCTGAACGATGTCACCGGCGGACGAATCCCGTCGAGCGGCAACGAGGGACTGCTCGACCAGGTCGCCGCGCTCGAATGGGTGCGCGACAATATCGCGGACTTCGGCGGCGATCCGGACAACGTCACGATTTTCGGTGAATCGGCCGGAGGGATGAGCGTGGGGGCGCTGCTGGCGATGCCCATCGCGCGCGGCCTGTTTCACAAGGCGATCGCGCAGAGCGGATCATGCGATACCGTGTCGTCGATTGCGCGGGCGAATCGGACGGCGCAAAGAGTGCTGGCGAAGTTGGGGGTGGCCACCGACGACATCGATGCGATACGCGCGCTGCCGGTTGCCCAATTGCTCACGGGGGTGCTCGGGCCGGACGGCAAGACGCCCGATCGCGAGCTCGGGATGGCGTATCAGCCGGTGGTCGACGGCACGGTCATACCGCGCGAGCTGATCGAGATGGTGACGCAAGGCTCGGCAGCGGGCGTCGCGGTGATGGTGGGGTCGAATCTCGAGGAATGGAAATTGTTCTCCGCACTCGATCCGCGGACCAGTCAAGTCGACCGGGCCGGTCTGATCGCGTGGCTGAGCAAGCGGCTGACGGTCGATTTCGCAAGCTCGGTAGTCGCCACGTATGAGCGAGCGCGGGCGTCGGCGGGCGCGTCGATAGCGTTGCCAGAGCTCTATTCGGCGATCGAGACCGATCGCGTCTTTCGCATGCCGGGCGTGCGTCTGGCGGAGATCCTCGGCCGGAGCGAGCCCCGCGTTTACAACTATCTGTTCACCTGGCGCTCGCCCGCGATGGGCGGGGTACTGGGATCGTGCCACGCCCTGGAGATCGGGTTTGTCTTTGGCACAAATCATCTCGTGGGGATGAATCACTTTGCGGGCGAGGGTCCGGCGGCCGACAAGCTGGCCGGCGAGATGCAGGACGCATGGCTCGCGTTCGCGCGCGATGGCGACCCCGGTTGTGCGAGCCTCGGCGCATGGCCCGGCTATACCGAGGAGCGCCGCGCGACGATGCTCTTCGGCGAGACCAGCCGGGTCGCCGATGCGCCCTTTGACGAAGAGCGGCGCGCCTGGGACGGAGTTCCCAGCGGGATTCTCGGCGCGCTCTGAGCGCCGGCGTCCGCTTATGCGGCGATGAACGAGCGCAGCACGGCGAAAAATCGCTCAGGCTGATCGGCGACGATGCCGTGGCCGGCGCCGGCAAATCGTTCGAAGCGCACCAGGTGCGGTGGCAACGCCGCGACGATCTCCTCGGCGCACGGCACCGGGGTCATCGGGTCGTCCTCGCCGACCATCACCAGCGTCGGACATTTGATCCGCGGAAGTTCGGAGAGAAAGTTCATCGTCTCGCGCTCGCCACGGCGAAACTCGGCCATCAGGCGCGGATTCCAGATCGTGCGGGCATCGATGTCGGGGTTGTAGGGACTGCGGCGATAGAGCGGCGCGCATAGGCGCCAGAACTCGAGCCCCGCCTGGGGAGTCGGATCCTCGATAAAGGCTTTGGCCGCCGCGCCGGCCTCCGGTCCGCCCAGCCTGGTGAAGGCCTGGACCTGGATCGCCTGCTTGCTCGGCGAGGCCGCCGTGCTGCAAAGCACCAGCTTGGCCGGATGATCGGGATGGCGCAGCGCGTACGACATCGCGACGTAGCCGCCGAACGACACGCCCATGACGATCGGCCGTTCGATCTCCAGGGCGTCGCACAGCGCCTTCACGTCGTCGCCCCACTGGGCGAGCCGCCAGTGCGCGGAGTCGTCGCGCCCGTCGCTGCGGCCGTCGCCACGATGGTCGTAATAGACGACTTGCACGAGGTTGGCGAGCGGTGAGTAGGCGGGCTTGAAGACCGAATGATCGGCACCCGGGCCGCCGTGCAACAGCAGCAGCGTCGGCACTTCGCGCATGCGCGGTCCGTCGGGCCGCAGCTTGGCCCCTTCGACGTCGAAGAAGAGCCTGCAACCGCCGATATCGACTCGCACTTTAGCCTACCTCAGCGACGGGCGTTCCTTGCGACTTTGCCGTCCTTCATCACAAACACGACTTTTTCGGTGGCCCGGATATCTTCTCCGGGGTCGCCCGGCACCGCGACGATATCGGCACGTTTGCCGGCTTCGAGGGTGCCGATTTTCCCGGCGAGACCAAGCAGTTCCGCGTTCACCGAGGTGGCGCTCCGGAGCGCCGCGAGGGGACTCATGCCGGCCTGCACCAGCAGGCCCATCTCGCGCGCGTTGATGCCGTGGCGGCAGACCCCGGAATCGGTGCCGAGCGCGATCTTCACCCCGATCGCGAGCGCGCGCCTTACCATCCCGGGCGCCGCTTCGATTGCGTGACGGGCCTTGACGGCCAGTTCGGGCGGTAGCCGGTCCAGTCCACGCCCGAGTTGATGCTGGACGAGCAGCGTCGGCACCAGATAGACCCCGCGCGCCTTCATAGCTTCGAGCGTCTGATCGTGGAGAAAAGTTCCGTGCTCGAGCGAATCGACACCCGCCTCGACCGCGTCGCGGGCCGCGGAATCGCCATGACAATGGACGGCGACGCGCTTGCGCAGCCGATGCGCCTCATCGACCACGGCCGTCATTTCGTCGAGTGTGAGCTGTGGCGTGTCGACCTCGTCGGCCAGCGACATCACGCCGCCGGACGCGCAGAACTTGATGACATCGGCGCCGTACTTCACGTTGAAGCGGACCGCTTTGCGCAGGCCGGCGGGGCTGTCGGCGATGCCGTCGGTGTAGTCGGACTCCCGGCCGGTGGCGCGGAAGTGCAGGCCCGCGTTGCGGTCGGAATGGCCACCGGTAGCACCCAGAAGATTGATCGCCACCAGCATCCTGGGCCCCGGCAGCTGTCCCCGGGCGATCGCGTTGCGCAGGCTCACGTCGATAAAGCTGGCGGGATACAGGCATCCCACATCGCGCACCGTGGTGAAGCCGGCCTCGAGGGTGAGGCGGGCGTTGACCGCGGCCTGGTAGGCTTTTTCCGCGACGTGCTGGCGAAAGCGATCGATGAAGAACTCGTTGTAGGATTTTACTCCAACCGTCAGATGAGTGTGAGCGTCGATGAAGCCGGGGCACAGCGTCACGTCGCCGAGATCGATCCGTTCGGCGCCGGCCGGGATGCGCAGGCCGGGTCCGCAGGCGGCGATCTCTTCGCCCTCGATCAGGACCACGCCCTCGGATTCGATGCGGTCCGCTTTGCCGTCGAAGATTCGTGCAGCTTTGAGAGCGATCGTCATCGGATACGAAGCCCGCTTCGCGCGGCCGCCGCACCCGGCGCATTTTCCCCTGGATCGCGCGTGACGAAAAGGTGCGGTGGGATCGTGGAGAGAGTTCTCCCGTAGTAATTAACAGCAGTCGCGGCAAAGATCACCCAGTAATTCAGGCGAATCGCGAAATGTTACCTGGATTGGCTTTGTCGTGTTCTCTAGAGAACGTCCTTGTCAGGCGGAACCCAAACTTGCCTTGACCCCCACAGAGGGCGCGCCCAGACTTGAGTGGGACGGACCGACATAGGAATCGGGTCCGACTTTGATCCGGTCAGACGGTGGGCCTTGTTCGCGCCTTCGACCACTTTCCGGCAGAACCAACGCAACCATTGAGCAACGAAGGCCTGTAGAGGCTCTCATGTTTCGGCCTCATCTGTCGCAGGCGGAATCGATAAATCGTTATCGCGGCAGTTTGAGCTCACGATCGGCTAATCGCACGAGTCTTCGTGATGTCTATTTAGGACGCAAGGGTCAGCAACGTTGAATCGAAATCGCGCCAAACTTTCCAGCCTCGTCGACCTCCTTCGATGGCGGGCACTCGAACAGCCAGAGCACCAGATCTATACCTATCTGATCGATGGCGAAGCCGAAGGCGGCCATCTGACCTATGAGGTGCTGGACGCACAGGCGCGGGCGATTGGCGCGCTGCTCCAGAGCTATAAGGCAGCCGGGGAGCGCGCACTGTTACTCTACCCGGCAGGTCTCGAATTCATCGCGGCTTTTTTTGGCTGCTTGTATGCCGGGGTAATTGCCGTTCCACTGCCGCCGCCGAATACGGCTCAGCCGCATCGCGCTCTAGCCAGGTTTCGGGCAATCGCCAACGACGCCCAACCGACCGTGGTGCTGACTACGTCATCGATCCTGGCCAAGGTCGAGGGTCTGTTCACGCAAGCCCCAGGACTGCGGTTGCTGCGCTGGATTACCACCGACAAGGCGATCGGGGTCGCGGCCGACGAATGGCGTGATCCGGCCGTGGCTCCCGCCACGCTGGCATTGATCCAATATACTTCGGGCTCGACCGCTATTCCGCGGGGGGTAATGGTCAGTCACGAGAACCTGCTCGCGAACTCCGAACACATCAGCCAAGCCTTCGAGATTCGGCCGGACGCCCTGTCGGTAACGTGGCTGCCGGTCTTTCACGACATGGGGCTCACCAACGGAATCATCCAGCCGATGTTTGGAGGACGCGGGTGCGTGATCATGCCGCCGCAGTCGTTTCTGCAGCGACCGGTGCGATGGCTTCAGGCGGTATCGAAATACCAGGCCGATATCAGTGGCGGCCCAAACTTCGCGTATGAACTGTGCGTCCGCAAGATTACGCCGGAGCAGCGCGACGCGCTCGACCTCAGCCATTGGAAGCTGGCGTACAACGCCGCCGAGCCAGTCCGTGCCGACACCCTGAAGCGGTTTGCGGCGGCCTTCGCGCCTTGCGGCTTCCGGCCCCAGTTCTTCTATCCGTGTTACGGCCTCGCTGAGGCCACGCTGATTGTTTCGGGCGGCGTCGTGACGGACGAGCCCATCCTGCGCACGATGCAGGTGTCATCGCTCGAACACAACCACAATGGCGTGGTCAAGACGTCCGACCGGCGCGCGAACGTCCGCACCCTGGTAGGGAGCGGGCATGCGGTGGCGGAGACCACAATCGTGATCGTCAATCCGGTATCGATGACCGCTTGTGACCCCGATGAGGTGGGCGAAATCTGGGTGTCGGCCCCAAGCGTGGCCCAGGGTTATTGGAACCGGCCCGAGGAATCCGAGACCACCTTCCACGCCTATCTCGCCGGTACGGGAGAGGGACCGTTTCTGCGGACCGGAGATCTCGGATTTCTCGGCGACGGAGAACTGTTCGTCACTGGCCGGTTGAAGGATTTGATTATCATCGGCGGCCGCAATCTCTATCCGCAAGAAATTGAACTGACCGTGCAGCAGAGTCATCCGGCCGTGCGGCCGGCTTGTTGCGCGGCGTTTTCGGTCGAAGTTGCGGACGAAGAACGCCTGATCGTCGCGGCCGAAGTGGAACCGCGCTACGCCGCCAATCGGCATCCGGCTAACGGCAACGGAAATAGCCACGGCCACGTGCGGGGGAACGGCAACGGTAACGGTAACGGACACGTGAATGGGAACGGCAACGGACACGCCAACGGCATCGCGAATGGCAACGGCAACGGAACGTCGCATCACAATGGACGTCTGCCGCTCGATACCGATGCCCTGGTGCGTGCGATCCGGCGAGCGGTCGCTGAAGAACATGACGTAAGAGTGCACGCCGTGCTGCTGCTGCGCGCGGGCAGTATTCCAAAGACTTCCAGCGGCAAGCTCGAGCGCCGCGCATGCCAGGCCGGTTTTCTGGACGGGACGCTTGCCAGCCTCTGAGGTACCACTAATGGCCGGGAATCTCATGAGTGGAGAGCTGGCGACGGCGTCGAGGACGTCGGAAAGTCCGGTCCGTGCCACGCCGAGCGCGGAGGTGATCGAAAGATGGCTGGCCGAGAAGCTCTCGGATCTGCTGGGCGTCGCCCCGCGCGAAATCGACCTACGGGAACCATTCGCCAGCTACGGAATGGGTTCGACCGAGGCGGTCAGCCTGTCGGGAGAACTGGCCGAGTGGCTGGGCGAGAAAGTTCCGGCTGATCTGGCCTACGAGTATCCGACGATCGAGGCGCTCGCGCGGCATTTGAGCGGGTCGCCGAATGGATCGCTTTCGATCAACGGACTTGACGCGCAACCTGCGGCGGAAGCGGAGCCGATCGCGATTATCGGAATCGGCTGCCGGTTTCCCGGCAGCAGCGGTCCCGAGGCGTTCTGGCAGTCTCTGCGCGACGGAATCGACGCAATCACGGAAGTCCCTGCCGACCGCTTCAAGCTCAACGAGGTTTACGATCCGGATCCGGCAATCGCGGGCAAAATTAACACGCGATGGGGCGGCTTTGTCGAGCAGGTCGATCAGTTCGATCCGCAGTTCTTCGGAATCTCGCCGCGCGAGGCGGCGCGGATGGATCCGCAGCAGCGCCTGTTGCTCGAAGTAACCTGGGAAGCGTTGGAAGACGCCGGGCAGGTGGCCGATCGGATCGCCGGCAGCCCTACCGGCGTATTCGTCGGTATCTCGAACAACGATTACGGCCGCACGCAGTTCAGCGATTTGCGCCGCATCGACGCGTACGCGGGCACCGGCAATGCGCTGAGTATCGCGGCCAACCGGATCTCGTACCTGCTGGACTTTCGCGGACCAAGCATCGCGATCGACACGGCCTGTTCGTCGTCACTGGTCGCCGTCCACCTGGCCTGCGCCAGTCTGCGCAATGGGGAATCGACGCTCGCGGTAGCCGGCGGCGTGAACCTGATCCTGTCGCCCGCCATCACGATGAACTTCACCAAGGCCGGAGTAATGGCCCCCGACGGGCGCTGCAAGGCGTTCGACGCCGCCGCGAATGGCTACGTGCGCAGCGAGGGCGCGGGAATTGTCGTGCTGAAGCCGCTGTCGCGCGCGCAGGCCGACGGTGATCCAATCTATGCGGTCATCCGCGGCAGTGCGGTGAACCAGGACGGACGCAGCAACGGGCTGATGGCGCCGAATCCGCTGGCGCAGGAAGCGGTCTTGCGTGAAGCATATCGCCGGGCGAAGGTGTCGCCCGGCGAGGTTCAATACGTCGAGGCGCACGGCACTGGTACTCTGCTGGGCGACCCGATCGAGGCTCGAGCGCTGGGCCGGGTACTGGCCGACGGTCGAGCGCCGGGGCGGCTTTGCGCAATCGGTTCGGTCAAGACCAACATCGGACATTGCGAAGCGGCGGCCGGGGTAGCCGGGCTGATTAAGATCGCCCTCGCGCTCAAGCATGCGGAGATTCCGGCGAGCCTGCACTTCCAGGAGCCGAATCCGCATATACCGTTCGAGGAACTGCCGATCCGCGTGCAGACGAAACCGGGACCATGGTTCGCCGAGAGCGGTCCAGCGTTGGCGGGCGTCAGTTCGTTTGGATTTGGCGGCACCAATGCGCATGTGGTGCTGCAGCAGGCACCGCAATCGCCAGGCAGGAATTACGAAATTCCCGGTGGCAATTCGTGTTACCTTTTGCCGCTTTCGGCGCGCAGCCCGGAAGCGCTCCAGGCCCTGGCGCGAGGCTACCAGCAATTTTTGGCGACCTCCGAGCGATCGCTGCACAACATCTGTTACAGCGCGGGCGTGCGCCGCACCCATCACGACTATCGCCTGGCCGTGACCGGCGCTTCGCCGCAACAACTTAGCGACGGCCTGGGAGCTTTCTTGAACGGGGAGACGCGGGCCGATCTGTCGGCGGGACACAAGGCGCTCGCCGGCCGCGGAAAACTGGTTTTCGTTTTCTCCGGACAAGGTTCCCAATGGTTTGGCATGGGACGGACGCTCTTGCATCGGGAGGCGGTTTTCCGCGAGGTGATCGAGCGGTGCGAGCTGGCGCTCAGGCCGCACACCGACTGGTCGTTGATCGCGGAGCTTGCCGCCACCGAGACGCACGAGTCGCGGTTGACCGAAGTCGACGTGATCCAGCCGGCGCTGTTCGCAGTGCAGGTCGCGCTCGCCGCCCTGTGGCGTTCATGGGGTATCGAACCCGACGCGGTCGTGGGCCATAGCATGGGCGAGGTCGCGGCGGCGTATGTCGGCGGCGCGCTCAGCCTCGAAGATGCGGCACTGATCATTTGCAAGCGCAGCAGCCTGGCCAGGCGCGCGGTCGGGCAGGGCGCGATGGCCTCGGTGGAACTCTCGATCGAAGAGGCGCGGCGCGCGATCGCGGGTTACGAAGATCGCGTTTCGATCGCGGTCAGCACCAGTCCTGAATCGACGGTGCTGTCGGGCGACCCCGCGGCTCTCGCCGGGATCGTCGAGCAACTCCAAAGCCGCGAGGTCTTTTGCCGGATGGTGAAGGTGGATTTCGCCGCGCACAGTCCGCAGATGGATCCGTTGCGCGCCGAACTGTTAGGGGCGCTCGAAGAGGTGCAGCCGCATCTCGCCTCGATGCCGATATATTCGACTGTGCTGGACGCAGTCGCCGACGGGCCGGAACTCGATGCGCTCTATTGGGCGCGCAATCTCAGGGAGCCGGTGCTGTTTTCAGGATCGATTCAACGGCTGCTGGAAGATGGCTATGACACTTTCGTCGAGATCAGCGCGCATCCGGTTTTGCTCAGTGGAATTCAGCAAGGGCTGCACCACTCGGGCAAGGCGGGCGCAGTGCTCGGGTCTATCCGGCGCGAAGAAGACGAGCATACGGCAATGCTGCGTTCGCTCGGTACCCTATATAGTTCGGGATATGCGGTGGATTGGAACCGTAGCCATCCCGAGCACGGTGAGTGCGTCCGGCTGCCGGCGTACTCATGGCAGCGCCAACGATGCTGGTTAGAGCGAGGATCGGACAGCAGCTATCGATCGGATGATTCAGCAAGGACTCCTGGCGCGGGAAATTCCCTGCTCGGCCGGCATTTCAAAGCGGCCGAGTCGGGCGGCGCCCATTATTGGGAAATCCAGCTGGATAAGGAGGCGCTGCCATTCCTTGATGACCATCGGATCGAGGGCGTCGCGGCGTTGCCCGCATCGGTCTACGTCGAGATGGCATCGGCCGCCGGGCAGGAGGCGCTCGGCACGCGATCGATCGTGGTCGAAGATGTCGAATTTCACCGGGCGCTGTTTATACCCGACGGCGCGAGCATCACGCTTCAGGTGATCGTTGCGCCCGGTGCTGACGGGGCGGCGTCATTTCAAATATACAGTTCTTCCACCGGATCGGAGCGATCGGCCAGGTCGTGGACGCTGCATGCGTCGGGAGAAGTATCAGCTCATCAAGACTCGGGCCTAATGCCTATCCTGGAAGAAGAGCCGGTCGCCGAAATCCAGCTTCGATGCTCCGAGCAAGTATCGGGGGCGGAATACTATCGGCAGCTTGGCGAGAGCGGGGTCCAGTACGGGCTTTTTTTCCAGTCTATTACTCAGTTGTGGCTGGATGGCAAGAGCGTCCTGGGTGAGCTGCGGATTGCGACTGATCAGAATACTAACTTCGATTCCAATAACCTTCATCCGACGATTCTCGATGGATGCTTGCAGGTGCTGGGAGCGGCGGTAGCTACTGAAGCGAAGAGAAACGGCAAACAAGGTATCTTCATACCAACCCGCATCGGCCGGATTCGCGTTCTTGGCCGTCCCGGTGAACATCTATGGTGCCGCGCGCGTGTGCTGGACGAGGACGCCGGCGGGATCGTCGGAGAACTGGGACTCTACGATGAAGCCGGACAGGCGGTTGTCGAAATCCTGGGAGTACACTTCGAATCGCTGGGCAATGATACGAGCAGCGGTCTCGGCGGGAAGATCGACGATTGGCTCTACGAGCTCAACTGGCAGCCCAAAGAGCGCACCGCAGGAAAAGGCGCCGTGGTCAGCGCGTCGCCGTCGAGTCCGGGCAACTGGCTAATCTTTGCCGATAGCGGCGGCGTCGGAGAATCATTGCAGAAAATCCTGGAAGGGCAGGGTGAAAAGGGCATCCTGGTCTCGCGCGGTCAAGCCTACGAACGCACGGACAGCACGCACGTTTCCATTCGCCCGGACCAGCGCGACGATCTCAAGCGGCTGTTCGAGAGCGCGATGGAATCCGATCATCCGGTGTGCCGCGGAATCATCCATCTGTGGAGTCTCGATGCGTCTCTTGCAGAAGATGCCGCAGCCGAAAATGCCACGGTGGCCGCGCTGGAAGCGGCGCAGGCTCTCGGTTGCATCAGCGCTTTGCTGGTGGCACAGGAGATGGCCGGCGTGCAATGGCGCGAGGCGCCGCGCCTTTGGTTAGTCACTCGAGGAGCACAGGCCGCGGGGGAAGATGCTCTGCCGGTCGAAGCGGTTCAAGCACCTTTGTGGGGATTGGGTCGAGTTATCGCACAGGAGCATCCGGCATTGTGGGGAGGGTTGATGGACCTGGATCCGAGGTCCGATCCGGGCGATGGCGCAGCTCGTCAATTGTGGGACGAGATAGTCACTTCCGACGGCGAAAATCAACTTGCGTTCCGCAACGGGCAACGCCTGGTGGCACGGCTCGCGCGCAAGCCTCAATCCAGCTTGCACGAAACTCCGCTGCGATGGCACACGGACGGCAGCTATCTGATAACCGGCGGTCTCGGAGAGCTCGGCCTGAAGGTTGCGCGCTGGATGGTTGCGCAAGGGGCTCGCCGCCTGATCCTGCTTGGACGCACGAAGCTCCCGCCACGTTCAAGCTGGAATGCGCTGGAAAGCGACAGTCGTCTGGCGCGACAAACAGCCGTCATTCGCGACCTCGAGGCATCTGGCGCCAGCGTACATCTGGTATCCGCGGATATCGCGGACGAGGAGCAGATGAGCGCTTTCGTCGAGCAGTACCGTGCTGAAGGTTGGCCCGCGATTCGCGGCGTCGTGCACGCGGCGGGCGTGTTGCATGACGGGCTATTGGTCAAACTCGATGCCGCCGCTATGCATACGGTTCTGCGGCCGAAGATGGCTGGCGGCTGGCTGCTTCATCGCTTGCTGCGTGGAGTGCCGCTGGATTTTTTCATCGTTTTCTCTTCCGCGGGTTCGCTGATTGGGCAGCCAGGCCAAGGCAACTATGCCGCCGCGAACGCGTTTCTGGACGCGCTCGCGCATCATCGAAGAGCGCTTGGTCTCCCGGCCCTGAGTATCAACTGGGGAGCATGGGCCGAACTGGGATTCGCGGAGACCGAAGGTGGCAGGAGTCTGACCCGGCGCCTGTCGCTACTGGGAATCAGGAGCATGCCGTCCGACCGAGCGCTCGAAGTGATGGACCGGCTGATGCGCGGGGACGCGACTCAGGTCGTAGCGCTTCCGGTGAACTGGAGTAAGTATCACGAATTCCATGCGGCAGGCACCGAGCCATCGCTGCTCTCTGAACTGGCTAATGGGACAGCCGCTGCCGCGCCGCTGGCGGCGCGCTCGGGAGAAACGCGCGGCGCGATCCTTGATGCTGATCCGGCGCAGCGTGCACGGCTGCTCGAATCCTATGTGAACGAGCAGGTGGCTCGTGTACTAGGCCTTTCACCCTCGCAACTGGATATACAGCAACCGTTGACCAACCTGGGACTGGATTCCCTGATGGCGGTCGAGCTGAAGAATCGCATCGCGACGGACCTGGGCGTCAACGTACCGATGGTTAAATTTCTGCAGGGCTTCAGCGTCGCGCAGGCGGCAACGCTGCTGCTTGATCAACTGACGGCGGCGGCCGAAAACCCATCAGCCGTTCGGCCTCTGGCCCGCACGCATCGCCAAGCGCGGGACAACAGTACCAGCGACGAGGATTTGTTAGCCAACATCGACGAGCTTTCGGAGGAGCAAGTCAATTCGATGCTCGCCGATATGCTGAGCAAAGATGCGGTTATCTAGTGTCTGATGAAGCCAAGCGGATCGCGGATCTCTCGCCTACGGAAAAGCGCGCGCTTCTTGCCGACCTCATCCGGCAGAAAATGCGTGGGCCGGAGTCGTTCTATCCGCTGTCGTACAATCAGCAGGGAATCTGGTTTCTCTCTCAGTTGGCGCCTGAGAATATGGTCTACAACGTCAGCTTTGCCGCGCGTATCACCTCCGAGCTGAATGTCCCGGCCTTGCGGCGATCGTTTCAGAAACTGGTCGATCGCCATCCCAGTCTGAGAACCACCTTTTCCGTACAGTCCGGAAAACCAGCGCAGCAGGTGCATCACGGCGCGAAGGTCCACTTCGAGGAGTTGGATGCTTCAACGTGGCCACGCGACGAGATGGCGCCGCGGCTGGCCGACGAGGCACATCGGCCATTCGATCTTGAGCAGGGGCCATTACTTCGGGTGAGTGTCTACAGGCGCTCCGCGCGGGAACACTACCTCTTGCTGGTAGTGCATCATATCGTGATCGATTTTTGGTCGCTCGCGATTCTGCTCAATGAACTAGGCGTGCTGTACCCGGCGGAAGCGGCTGGTATGCGGGCAACATTACCACCGCTCGACCTGCAATACGGCGACTATGTTCGTTGGCAATCCGAAGCGCTGGCGGGCGCGGAGGGAGGGCGCCTATGGTCGTACTGGCGCAAACAATTGGCCGGCCAGTTGCCGGTGCTGGATTTGCCGACTGATCGGCCACGCCAGCCGACTCAATCGCATCGCGGCGGGTCGCATGATTTCGTCCTGAACGACGAATTGAGCGGGCGGTTGCGGGCGCTCGCGAAGGCCCAGGGTGCGACGCTCTATGTAGTCATGCTGGCGGTGTTTCAGGCGATGCTCCATTGTCTGTCGAGGCAGGACGACCTGGTAGTGGGCTCGCCGGTGGTTGGCAGGAGTCGCGCGGAGTTCGAAGAAATTGTCGGTCTATTTACTAATCCGGTCTTCCTGCGGGTTAATCTTTCCGGTGATCCGACGTTCCAGGAGTTACTATGCCATGTGCGCCAGACCGTGCTGGCAGCGCTCGAGCATCAGGACTTTCCCACGCTGCTGTTGGTCGAACGGCTGCGTCCCGCTCGCGACTTAAGCCGCCCGCCTATTTGCCAGGTGATGTTTGTGCTGGACAAGCCCCACGGGCTTGCCGAGCAGGGCGCGCCGACATTTGTACATGGGGAGACGGGTCCGACCATGAACTCCGGCGGCCTAATCCTCGAATCATTTCCGCTGGAGCATCGCTCCGCATCGCTTGACCTGGTCTTGCTGGTAGTCGAATCGACTCAGTCGCTTTCGATTTCCATGCGATACAACGCCGAACTCTTTGATCATTCCACCATCATCCGGTTTGGAAAGTACTTTGAAACTCTTCTTGGGCAAGTAGCCAATCAGCCGCAAGTGCGGCTGAGCGGCCTCGCGGAATTACTCGCCGCGACAGACCCTGGACGTCTAGCCGCCCGAAACGATGTGAGAATTCTCGAGGATAGCGAGCGAGAACGCATTCTGGTGGAGTTCAACCAGACCGCGTCTCCTTTTCCCGACGACGTGTGTATCCATCGGTTGTTCGAAGAGCAGGTGGAGCGCACACCGGAGCGGGTAGCGCTCACGTTTGAGAATCAGCATTTGACCTATGCGCAGGTCAACGCACGCGCAAATCAACTCGCTCACTATCTGCGCGGTCGGGGAGTGGGACCCGAAGCACGCGTCGCGATTTGCATGGAGCGCTGTGTCGAGATGGTCGTCGCGCTGCTGGGCATACTGAAAGCAGGCGCCGCTTACTTGCCGATCGATCCTGCATACCCAAAACAACGGCTTGCGTTCACGCTTGAAGATGCGGGAGCGCGAATGCTCTTGACGATGGCACCGTTGCGTGAACGTATGCCGGAGCAGGGAGTGCACCTGATATGTTTGGACACCGAATCGGAATCAATCGCCCGCGAGAATTCGGCTAATCCGCTCATCCTGGCCACGGCGGGCAACCTGGCCTATGTGATTTATACCTCCGGTTCGACCGGCCAGCCCAAGGGCGTGATGGTCGAGCATCGCGGTCTCAGCAATACTGTCAAGTGGCTATTGCAGACGCTGGCGATCACTCCGGATGATATAACGTTTCTTAAGACCCCAATCACCTTTGATGCCGCTGGACGCGAAATCTTTCCGACCTTGCTGGCGGGCGGGCGTCTCATAATTGCGGAGCCGAACGCCCATCGTGATTCCCGGTACATCGCGGAACATATCCGCGACCAGGGAATTACTATTCTCCATTGCGTTCCATCGTTTCTGCGCTTTCTGGCGGCTGAGTCTGCATTCGCGGACGCCGTTTCGTTGCGCGCCGTCATGAGCGGCGGCGAGGCGCTCGCGCCCGATGTGGTCGCGGAGTTCGGCCGGCGTTCCCGAGCTGCGCTTTACAATGTATACGGGCCGACCGAGACGATTATCGATTCGGCGTATTGGCTTTGCGAGGGCACGAGCGATACCTCGATAGTGCCTATAGGACGGCCAATACCGAATGCTCGCATGTATATCCTGGACACCGCTCTTCGTCCCGTGCCAATCAGTGTCGCCGGAGAACTATACATCGGTGGAGTGAGTCTGGCGCGTGGCTATCTAAATCGGCCGGGATTAACCGCCGAGAAATTTATCCCGGATCCGTTCAGTAGCGAGCCCGGCAAGCGGCTCTACAAGACTGGTGACCTCGCACGCTATTTGCCCGACGGAAATATTCAATATGCCGGGCGCAGTGACTATCAGGTTAAAATCCGCGGCTTCAGGATTGAACTTGGAGAGATCGAAGCCGCACTGGCGCAGCATCCGTCCGTCGCCCAGACAATCATTACTATGGATGAAAACGCACGGGGAGAAGGGCGGCTGGTCGCGTACGTGGTCGCTCAGCCGCGATGCGCACCGACCGCGGCCGAATTGCGCACGTTCTTGAAAGACCATCTGCCTGAGCACATGGTGCCCGCGGTATTCATGCCGCTCGACAGCTTTCCTTTGACTACTAATGGGAAAATCGATCGGCGCGGTCTGCCTTCGCCTGGCCTGGCGCGTCCGGAGTTGGATAAAGCATTCGTCGGGTTTACCACTCCCACCGAAGGGCTACTGGCCGATATTTGGTCCCGGGTACTGGGCGTCGAGCGCGTGGGCATTCATGATGATTTCTTCGAGCTGGGTGGACATTCACTGCTTGCCACTCAAGTCGTATCGCGAATCCGTGAACTTTTTCAGGTCGAGATGCCGCTGCGCCGCCTATTCGAAACTCCAACAGTGGCAGGCCTCGCCGAGAGCCTTGAGCTATTGCGCCGGGACGGCCAGAGCCTTACGCTCACACCGATACAACGCGTTCCGCGGGATCGTGACCTGCCGCTCTCCTTTGCGCAGCAGAGGCTATGGTTTATCGATCAACTCGATCCGGGCAACTCGGTATACAACTTCCCAGTGGCAGTCCGCCTCAAGGGGTCGCTCAACGTGGCGGCCCTCAAACAGAGCCTCAACGAGATCGTGCGGCGTCACGAAGCGCTGCGCACTACATTCGCGATGGCCGACGGTCAACCCATTCAGATTATCGCACCGAGTCTCAGTATTAGTTTGCCGACACTGGATCTGGGAGAACTGACCGAGGTTGAGCGAGAGGACGAAGTTAACAGGCTGGTCGTTGAAGAGGCGCGGCGGCCGTTCGACCTGGCTCAGGGGCCTCTCGTGCGGGCAAAGGTATTGCGGCTGGCCGACGACGAGCAGGTCGGGCTGCTCACGATGCATCACATCGTGTCCGATGGTTGGTCGACCGGAATACTGATTCGCGAGATGGCGGCACTGTACCAGGC
>DAHVFB010000081.1 GCA_027317185.1 Deltaproteobacteria bacterium | reverse complement strand
CACAGGCCCAGCGCCGCACCCATCGCGACCAGCGTGCGGCGCCGCTTTACCGGAGCTGCACGCTGATCGCGGAAGCGGAACAGCAGCAGATACGACACTGCCGCCAGGGTGACATAAACGATATCGATCACAGCCGTCCGCGAGTCCACGATAAACATGCCGTCGCAGGCGATGAATAGCGCCGCCATCGCGCCCGCCAGCCGCGAGCGGAACATCCGCAGGCCCAGCAGATACGTGATACCTACCAGCGCCGTACCGATCGCCGCATTGCCGACGCGCCAGCTCCAGGGATGGTCGCCGAACAGCCAGATCCCGGCGGCGATCACCAGCTTGGCCAGTGGCGGATGCGGATCGAGAAACGGTTCCGAACGCAGATAATGGCGCGCCTGCGCGACGAAATGAACTTCGTCGAAAACGATCTCCGGCGGACGGCCAAGATGCCAGAAGCGAACCACAGCAGCACCGCCCACCAATAGCCCCAGCACGATCGTATCGATCTGGAGCCATGGCAGCGGCGCGGGCGACTGCTCAATTTGTGTCGACTCCGCCTCCGAGGTGGAAGCGGTCGCGGCGCGCAATCTGGCAAACATGGAAACCACCCCGCCCATCCCGCTACGCTCACCGGACTGGCCCGGCCCAGCATGCTCGCTCACCACGATGGCGAACATCAGCAGGTTGATCGCCGAGACGGTCATCGCCAGCCAATCGCGTCCATTTAGAAAAACCACGGTTTCGAGGGTGTACTTGACGTAAGCGAGATTGAACAGGCAGGTGAGCGTCAGAATGGCGAAAATCGCCAGCATCACCGGTTCCTCGATCGCCAGCGGAACCAGAAAGGCCAGCGTGGGATACAGGTACCGCTCATGCATTCGCGGCGCGAGCATGAAAAACCCGAAAATCACCAGGAAAGAGGCAAAGAACAAGGTCCGGCGATCCGCGGCGCGCCAAATCACCCACGCAATGAAAGCGTACAGCGGCACCAGCAGACCCATCCCCAGATCGAAGACCGGAATTCCGACTATCTTGATCGAATCGGGATGGCGTAGTCCTGCAATCAGAGCCATCAAATTAAACGCGTTGACCGAGGTCTCGTGGTAATACGCGGCGGTCGCCGCATACAGCAACCAAATCCAGTTCCAGGGATGGTGTCGCTGGAATGGCGCGATCGCGATTATGCCCACCGCGATGAACGCCATCGCCGCCGTCAGCCATCGCCGCCACTGGCAGCGCAGCAGCGTCCATAGTCCCAGCACCGGAAGCAGCGCCAGCGCCTGCGGCTTGACCAGCACGGCGATCGCGGCCAACCCCCACGCCAGTTCATATTGATCCTCAAGCGTCGCGATCACGCTCAGGAGCAGCACCAGGGTCATCACCGAGTCGCTTTGCCCCCATACCACGCTGTCGAACAGCATCGCGGGGTTCAACGCGACCATGATCATCCCGGCGTAGGCGCCCGCAAGATATCCGAGCCTGCGCAGGTAGATGAACGTCGTCGCCGCCAGCAGCAGATCGGCGATCAGCGCTGGCGATTCGACGATCACCCGCGCCGTGGTCCCGGCCGCGCCGGTCAGCCTGACGATCGCGCCGGCCGCCCACAACGCATACAGGTACACCGGTGGATAATCGATAAAGTAGCCGTGTGCATAGGTAAGCGCCGGGCCTGCGCTGGCGATACGCCCGGCCCACGCCTGGTAGCTGCCGATATCGGGTCCAAAGCCCGGAAAAAGCGGAATGATCGCGAGCTTTGCAAACCATATTGCGCCCAGAATCAATAGCGCATTGTTCAGATCCGATTGCGATCGCTTAACTAAGGGGACTGCAAAATAGCAGATCGCATAGCCGATGATTCCCAGCAGAACGCATCCGGAAATAATCCCCGCCAACCGCCCGCTGTCGATCAGGTTCGAAGCTGAAGGGAACGCCGCCGCGGCCGTCACCAGCGCCAGCGCCGCCACCGCGAAGATCATGAACGGTCGATTGGTGGTCTCGTGGCGATCGGAAATGTCCAGCGATAGCATGCTCATGCAAGAAGCGGCGGCGCGGTTCCCCCCAACGACTGCTAAACATAGCCGACCGGGGCCGGGCGATGAACAGGGGCGATGTATCGTTGTGGGCGCGCGCCACCGATGCTTATGATCGGAAGTATTCTTCCTCGCGCGCGAGGACACCTAATGAATTTAATCCATGCAGCCTATGAACCTGGCGGATCCGGACCGCATCCGGCCGTTCTGGCATTTCACGGATGGGGCGCGAACGCGCTCGATTTGCTCGGGCTGGCCCCTCATCTGATTGACGGAAAGTCGTTGGTGCTATGCCCGCAGGGACCGCTGACCGTGCCGATCGGACAAAACCAGAACGGTTACGGATGGTTTCCGCTCCGGCTGGGATCGCCGCCCGACGATAACGCGATTTCGATCGCGACCGATCAGGCTGCCGCTTTCGTCGAGCAGGCCTGCGCTCGTTATCCAATCGATTCGCGAAAGCTGGTAGTGCTGGGCTTCAGCCAAGGCGGCATCATGGCCCTGAGTATGGCGCTCCGGATGCCGCAGCGTTTTGCCGCGGTGATTGGCCTTTCCACCTGGTTTCCCGAAAGCCTGCAACAGCATGCCGCCGCTCGCGAGGCGCTTGCCCGTCTGCCGATTTTTATCGCCCATGGGCGAAGCGACAGCGTTATCGAGATCGCGCGCGCCCGCCAATCGGTAGATCGCCTGCGCGCGATGAAGCTCGATCTCCGCTATCACGAATACGATTGCGGCCATGAAATAACCGCTCAGTGCCTGCGCGAAACCTCTGATTTTATCAGCGATAAGTTGGCTTCTGGGATCGAAATCGAAACTGGCCAGAATACACAGTCCGTTCTGGACGGAATCGCGTCTTCGATCCCGGCTCTAACGCGGGCCGAGGAACTCGGGTTTCGCTCGCGCGGCGCGGGCTTCGACTGGCGCAATCTTACCCAGGTAATCGAGAAAATTCGTGAGGAAATCGAAGAGGTCGAGGAAGCGATCAGGGCCGGGAACGAGCCTGCGGCGGCGCAGGAACTCGGCGATGCGATGCTCGCGATGGCGAACGCGCCGCGCTTCGCCAACTCGAGCGCGGAAGTGGTATTGCGCGGCGCTTGCGACAAATTCGAGCAGCGTTTCCGGCAAGTTGAAGCGACCGCCCGCAAGCGAAACCTTGAGCTTAAGCAGCTCGATGACACTCAACTCGAAGCACTGTGGAGCGAAGCCAAACAAACACTGGACAAAGCAAGTCCGGCGCTCTGATTCGGGCAAACAGTCGCCGCACCCGTACAGCAGCTCCAGCCGGCAGTCGACGGCAGAGGCTCGAACGTGATCCTCGGCTGTCAGCTACGTTTCAGTCCATCGCGCCAGGCGATGGCTTCGAGTTCGACCCGGACAGCATCCTCGACTGCAATCACGGGTCGAGCCTGCATCTCAAAAGCAGGCAAGCTCGAGCAGAATTTGTGAACAGCCAACGGATCGTCGCAGTCCACCAACAAGTGCCCGCCCCACTCGCCCACTCGCACCACGAACAACTCGATCTTGAAATTGGCAGGCGCCTTCCATTGAGTGAAAACCTCCAGTATGCGCTTCTGGACATTCTCGTACTCCGTAGGCGATCCTTGCGGACGCTCGAACCAACTGATCATGTACTTCATCGGTATTCACCTTCATTGAGTGAGTTGATGTCATCGGAACGACATTCGTTTCATCAGATAAAATTCAGGCTCGGTTGACCTGAGTGCCTAACGCTGTTAGCTAATTGGAGTTATGCCACATATTCCGGTTCATCCATCGGCGGAGAAGCGCCACCGTCAAAGCGAGAAGCGTTACGCTCATAACCATGCGATCAAATCACGTGCCCACACTGCGGTGAAACAGGCTCTGGAGGCGATTGGCGGGACCGATCGCGCCGCCGCCGAACTGGCCATGCGCGAAGCGGAAAAGGTGCTGAGCAAAGCTGCCAGCAAGGGCACCATCCCGCGCAACACAGTATCGCGGCGCATTTCCCGAATCGCCATACGTTTCCACAAGGCTCACGGCGCGGCGGAGGCCTAGCCCGATGGCCGGGCGTTCAACCGGCCACCGGCTGTCCGATCAAATCGATCAGCAATCTCGCCAATGCCTCGCGCGTTTCGCTCACCAACCCGCTCTTAATCGACGCATCGAGGCCGATCGCGGCTTGGTAGGCACGGCTTAGTCCCCCGCCGTAACGGCGCGCTCCGTCCACCGCCTGGGCTGCCAGATGACTTCCCGGCGGCATCCCCAACGCCGCGGCAACTCCACTCGCGCTCTTGCCTTTGCGCAGCAGCGCCGCCGCCAGCATCATTCTGCGCAGTGTGGGCACCAGCTCGACGCCGAGAATTTCGAGCGCGTCCCGGCCGACTCCCATCGCGCGATCCAGCATGCCTAACGCCGCCAGCACATCGCCGCGCGAGACCGCCTCGCTAATCTGGAATAATTCAGGGGCGCGCCCGGAGCTATCGCCCGCAAAGTCGCTCGCCTTGAGGGTGCCGCCGGTTGGTTGTCCATCTGATTGTCCAATTTGCGCCTTGGCGATCGCATTGGCGATCCCCCCGAGGTCGCTGGCGAAGTCCGCCGCCAGCCGGTCGGCCGCATCGGGCGCCAGACGGCATCCGGCCAACCGCGCGAACAGGCCGGCATATTGCCCGATCTGATTATCAAACGGACGCATGCAATTGATTACCAGCCCGTTTTTTTCCACCTCGCGGCGAATTTTTGCGGGCGCGTTATCGCGCTCGTAGACCATTACCAGACGATTGCCGCCTTTGGATGCGACGTCCGAAGCTTCGATCAGTGCGGCTTCAATCCCGGCCGCTTTGCCGCGACCGGCAGCCCCGCGACCCTCATCGTTGGCCGCAATTTCCCGCACGCTCTTCAAGATGCGGCATACGATCACGCGCCGAGCCGCGAACAGGTCCGGCTCACTCAGCTCCTGGAGCGCCGCCGCCGCGTCTTCGGAATTGGCGATCTGAAAAGGCCGGTACTTGAATTGCTGTTCGCGCAACGAATTAGCCACGCGATCGAGCACATACTCGCGGAGGAAATGATGAGGTCCGCTGATCAGGACGACGCACGGGACTTCCCGTGGCCGCTCGAGCGTGCGCAGAAAGGCGATAGCGGTTTCCGCCGGCATAGGCAGACCCCGGCGCTAAAACCCCTCGGACATGGGAAGGTACTTCGCTTGCGCCGGCCGCTGCATCATGAAGCCATTAAGGGAGTTTTGCCGGGGTTGGACGCCTTGCAAGTTCGTCATCCGAATCATCTCGGGAACCCGCAGATTACCCGCGGAAAGCCCGGCGAGGTAGAGATTATCGCCGTGAGGCTATTCAGTTTTCCGCGCCTGTGCTTGCGCATCCGCATCGGCTCCCTCACCCTTGAGCTTGAGGTTAAGCTGCCCGGCCATTTGATCGAGCACCCCGTTGACGAACCGTCCCGAATCCTTGTCGCCGTAGCGTTTGGCCAGTTCGATCGCCTCGTCAATCGTAACCCGCGCCGGAACGTCGTCAAGATGAAGCAGTTCGTAAAGCGCGATCCGCAAAATGTTCAGATCGATGCGCGACAGCCGCCCCATCGACCAATGCTCCAGGGCGCCGGCGATCTGCCGATCGAGCGCCGCGCTCTCGGCGCGCACGCCCTCGACCAATAGGATCGCAAACTTGCGGACGCGCTCGTCGACCGGAAAATTCTCGTAAAACAGCACCAGGTCGTCGCGCGAGGCGCCGCCTCGTATATCAATTTGATATAAGGCCTTAAGCGCGAACTCGCGGCCCTCATGTCTCAGTCCCATGGCAAGACCCGACCATCCTGTTTCGGAGTCGTCACTCGCAGCCTGATTCCAGTTCAGGGTATCGATTACTGGTGATCGAGATTGGAAAACAGATGACCAAGCTTTTCCTTCTTGGTTCGCAAATAATCGATTATCCCGGTATGCGGGATCACTTCCAGCGGTACGCGAGCCACTTTGACGCCATAGCGCCGCAAACTCTCTATCTTGTGCGGATTGTTGGTGAGCAGCCGCGCCTCGCCGACGCCGAGATCCCTCAATATCTGCGCCCCAATCCCATAGTCACGGAGATCGGATTTGAAGCCCAGTTCGTGATTCGCTTCGACCGTGTCGAGGCCGGTATCCTGCAAAGCATAGGCGCGAATCTTGTTACCAAGCCCGATTCCGCGTCCTTCCTGATGTAAATAAACGATTACGCCGGCTCCTGACCGCACGATCAGTTCCATCGATCGAGTCAACTGCTCGCCGCAATCACATCGGCTGGAGGCGAAAACGTCACCCGTCAGACATTCGGAGTGCAAACGCACCAGCACCGATTGTCCCTCGCCGATCTCGCCCTTGATCAGTGCCAGATGCTCCCGGCCATCCACGATATTGTGATAGATGACCGCGTGAAATTCGCCTACCGGGGTGGGAAATGGCGCTTCCGAAACCCGCTGCACCAGAGTTTCGTGCGCGAGCCGGTGAGCCACCAGGTCTTTGACAAAAAACAATGGCAAAGCGTGCTTGGCTGCGAACTTTTCAAGTTCCGCGAACGAGGCCGCCTCGCCATCTTCATTCAGAATAGTGCACAGTGCGGCCGCCGATTTCATGCCAGCCGATCGCACCGCGTCGACCGCACCTTCGGCCCGTCCAATCCGCACCATTACGCCACCGCCCAGCGCCATCAGCGGCAGTATATGGCCCGGCATCACAATGTCGCGGGCGGTTGAACTCTCGGCCGCCAGCACCTGTATCGTACGCGCCCGGTCGCTTGCCGAAATCCCCGTCGTGACACCTTCGCGGGCCTCGACCAGAGCGCCCATGTGCTCGGTCGCTTCGTTGCGCCGGTTCGCCGCCACCACCGGTATTCCCAATTCACGGATGCGTTTTTCTTCGATCGCGACCGAAACGATTCCGCGCGCTTCCCGCACCATGAAGTTAACGTGGTCGGCCGTTACCTGCTCGGCCGCCATCAGCAAGTCGCCCTCCGCATCGGGACGTTCCTCGGCAACCATCACCGCCATCTTGCCGGCCTGTAGCGCGTCGAACACCTGCTCCAGCGTAGCCATTGCGCGAACTTGCTCCGTCTCCGATCCTATCACCGGGTTTGTAACTCCTCCAAGCGGGCCTTGCGTCCCGGCCTCGCGCTTATACCGCGCCGGATCTTAGCTGGCCGTCCCTCCAGCAACCAGTCCTCGCCGATCGGACGGGCGACCAGATCCGCGATCGAAATCGCATCGCGCACCCGAGCCGCCGCCAATCCCTCGATCGCCGCCAGCCCGCAACCCAGTATTTTCGGCGCCAGAAACATTGCTACCCGATCGACGATTCCGAACCGCAAGGCCGATGCCGCGGTACTCGCCCCGCCTTCAATCAGAAGCTTGCACCATCCACGCCGTCCAAATTCGATGGCCAGAGCCTCGAGGTCAATCTCGCCGCCGTGCTCGTCACAGCCGATCACCTCGACCCGCGACGAACTGAAAAGACCTTTAGCGCGGCTTAGGTTCGCCTGCGTGGTGACCACAATCGCCGGCGCGGCCGATCGTTGACGAAAAATCCGCGCCGCCGGCGAAACGATCAATTTTGCGTCAACCACCACCCGAATTGGATCGCGTCCACCGGATGTCCGGCAGGTAAGCCGCGGATTGTCCGCCACCACCGTGCGCGCGCCGACCATCACCGCATCGCATTCGCGGCGCCATCGATGAACCAGCGCTCTGGACTCCGGGCTGCTAATCCATTGTGAGTCGCCGCCGGGAGCGGCGATTCGCCCATCGAGAGTCGCGGCCAGCTTGAGCGTGACGAACGGACGGCCGCGTGTTACGCGCGTGATAAATCCCTCGTTGGCGCGCCGGCATTCGTCTTCCAGCACACCGGTGACGATCGGCACTCCGGCTTCGCGCAGAATCCGGATGCCGCGGCCACGCACGGGCGGATATGGATCGAGGCATCCGATCACCACTTTGCTGATACCGGCCTCGACCAGCGCCCGCGCACACGGCGGCGTCCGCCCCTGATGGGCGCACGGTTCGAAGGAAACATATGCGGTTGCGCCGCGAGCTTTTTTCCCCGCCTCGGCGATTGCGTTGGTCTCCGCGTGCGGCCGCCCGCCCTGCCCGGTTGCTCCGCGCCCAACAATCCTTTGATTCCGTACGATTACGCAGCCGACCGCCGGGTTGGGCGTCGTCAAGCCCAGCATCGTACGTCCAAGCTCTATCGCCTCGCCCATGAAGCGGCGATCAAAATCGTTGGGATTCTCAGAAGCCATGGCGAGCAGACGCCATCATGGCGCCGCTTCACCCTTTTTACCGCGCGGGCGAATTATGTCGCGGGGTTCCTCGCGCCGACGGATCATCAGGTCTTCTAGTTCGCGCATGAACTCGTCGATATCCTTGAACGACCGGTACACCGAGGCGAATCTCACATAAGCCACCTGGTCGATACGATGCAGCTCATCCATCAGGGTCGTCCCGATGAACGAACTTGGCACTTCGGCCTCGCCACGTTCGAGGACCGCAGCTTCCACGCGATTCGCCACCTGATCGATGGTTTCGACCGAGACCGGCCGTTTCTCGCAAGCCCGCTTAAGGCCGGCAACGATTTTCCCCCGATCGAAAGGCTCGCGCCGACTATCCTTCTTGACCACCATCGGCAGCGCATGCTCGACATGCTCAAAGGTGGTGAAGCGGCGCTTGCACGAGGAACATACCCGGCGGCGGCGAATCGAATCGCCCTCGCGCGCGTTACGCGAGTCGATCACCCGGTTACCGCGATGATGACAAAAGGGACAGCGCATCAATACGCTTGCGGATCAGCGTTTCGTGTAGGTTAAACTCGCGCGGCAGCGCGACAATCCAGCCAATCGGCCCGCTGCCGGCAGGGGCTGCCGCCGAATCTTGCCAGGTTGTATGAAGGCGTGGTTATTATCGGCTCGGAAAGACTTCCGAGCCGATCTCGATTCGAGATAACCGCCCGCCGGGCGGAGACGCTCAGCTTTTGTGTGTCTCGATATAATTGACTACGTCCTTGACGGTCCGGATCTTCTCGGCGTCCTCGTCCGAGATTTCCATCCCGTATTCTTCTTCCAATGCCATCACCAGCTCGACAATGTCGAGTGAGTCAGCTCCGAGGTCCTCAATAAAAGAAGCCTCCGGAGTCACCTCGTCCGCGGCGACGCCGAGCTGCTCGCTGATAATCTCGCGAACCCTGGTTTCGACCTCTGAAGCCATCTAGTGTCGTTCCTCCTCGCACAGCGCGGCAACTACAAGGTGCCGCCAACAAGATTTCAGATCAGGATGCCCCGGAACAGCCCTTGAAGCCGCTGCTTCACCGCCGCATCCAATTCGTTTTTCGTTATCTACTTTGCCCGGGTTATTTTAGGAGGCAGCATAAGCACTTGTGGTCCGCTAGGCAAGTTGCCCGGGTCCCACAATTTCACTCGCCTCCTTGAGCAGCTCCGCGGCTGGCGGCGCCAGTCATCGTTTCGACGGCGGCTTTGACCGATGCTAAATCCTCCACCGCACGCACTTTAATGTTGCGATTAATACGGCGCATCAGTCCGGCCAGCACCTTGCCGCATCCAAATTCGATAGCTTCGGCAACGCCCTCGCCAACCAGGGCATTCATCGATTCTTCCCATCGAACCGGCGCGGTTATCTGCTCCAGCAGCAATGGTTTGACGCGCTCCGGGTCGCGATTAATCTCGGCGCTGACGTTCGGAATTATACCAAAAGCCAGCGGCCGCACCGTGATCGCGTCCAGCACCGCAGTCATCCCACGCTGGGCCGGGACCATCAATGGGCAGTGAAAAGGGGCGCTGACCTTGAGCTCGACGGCCATCGAACTGCCGCGCTCGCGGGCCAGATCGATCGCGCGGCGGACGGCGCCGGTATGGCCCGCGACTACGATCTGGCCGGGACCATTGAGGTTCGCGGGGACCACAATCTGGCCATCCGTGGACAGCTCGCGGCAGATTTCATATACCACAGCCCGATCGAGTCCGATCAATGCCGCCATCGTGCCTTCGCCCGTGGGACACGCCTGTTGCATCAAGCGGCCACGTTCGCGCACAGCACGCAGAGCCTCGCCAAAATCCAACGCGCCAGCGGCAACCAGTGCGCTATATTCGCCTAGACTGTGACCGGCGCCGGCTTTCGCACCGGCCTCGCACTCCGATTGCAGCGCGCGCAGCGCCGCGATCGCAACTGCCAGCATCGCCGGCTGCGTATTGGCGGTGAGCCGCAACTGCTCCTCAGGCCCTTCAAAACACAGATGCGAAAGCGAAAAGTCCAGCGCGTCGTCAGCTTCCTCGAAAGTGCGTCTGGCGGCTACAAAATTCTTCGCCAGTTCAACCCCCATTCCAACCCGCTGTGAGCCCTGGCCGGGGAATAAAAAAGCAAGTTCCATCACGATGCTCGATGCCGCTCAGGCCGGGTCCGATTTGGTTCCGGGTGCCGGCTTTTCCTTTTCGGTCGGGCTCTCCTGTTTCGAATGCTGATCCGAAGACTGATTGTCCTTAGCGCGCTCACCGACGACGCCATTTTGATGATTCGCAGGCTCCGCCCGACGGACAGGGGCCACTTCAATTTCGGGCGTCGCGCCGTTGCTGGCAGTCGGCGGCGAGATCATGCTCGACGAAAGTGCGCCGGTCCGGCGAGACTCACGCGGCGGAACTTCGGCAGCCGAACGAGTCTCCGGCGCAGCCTTGCGCGAGGCTTCGCCATCTTTATTATGACGCGCCTCCCCTTCCTTGTGAGCAAGATGGAGGCGATCGCGCATCCGGATGAGGATCGCGCGTAAACCCTTGCCCGCAGGTTTACCCGGAGAACTGGCGGTGCGACCGAGCACTTCGATAATTTCGCCGTTGACCCGGTTGATCAGTCCTTCGTTAGCGGCGGCTCGGACAGCGTTTCGAATCGCCCACGGATTCGATGATCCGTGCGCGATTATCGCCACGCCGTTGATACCTAGCAGCGGCGCGCCGCCATACTCGGAGGGATCGAGCCGCGATCGCATCAGCTTGAGATACTTGCCGATCGCGAGGTACGCGAGCCGGCCGCGCACCGATCCCACGAATAGCTCCCGCAGATTGCCGAGCAGGAAGGATGAAAACCCTTCGAGCGATTTGAGCGCCACATTGCCGGTGAAGCCGTCGGTGACCACCACGTCAACCCGCCCGCGATTGATGTCGCGGCCTTCGACGTAGCCGGCATAGTCGATATCGGCGGCCAACTCGCGCAACATCGCGGCCGCTGCCCGCGTCAGCTCAGTGCCTTTGGAATCTTCTTCGCCGTTGGACAGTATGCCCACGCGCGGGCGGGCAATTTGCCGAACCCGGCGCATGTACACGCTGCCCATCACGGCGAACTGCACCAGATTGAGCGCTTTGACATCGGTGTTCGCACCCACGTCAATCAACAGCGTGAATTCGTTGGCCGAGGGAATAAGCGACGCAATCGCCGGCCGATCCACGCCCGGCAGCGTGCCAAGATTCATAATCGCCGACGTCATCATCGCACCCGAATTGCCGGCGCTCACGAAGGCTTGTGCAGCCCCCCGGCGAATGAGATCAAAACCCGCGTTGATCGAGGAGTTCGGCTTGGCCATCACCGATTCAATCGGTGAATCATCCATCGCAACCACTTCGCTGGCATGCTCGATAGTGATCGGCAAGCCGTCAGCCTTGAGGCCCTTGAGCTCATGCGCAACGACCTCGCGGTCGCCGACTAGAATGACCTCAACCCCGAGTTCGCGCGCAGCCATCACGGCGCCCTCGACAATGGCGTGCGGGGCCAAATCCCCGCCCATCGCGTCCAGCGCGATCTTCACCGTAATGCCTGTCGCTTATGCCTCGACGTTGGCGAGGCTCCGGCCGCGATAATTTCCGCAATGACGGCAGATGCGATGCGGCATCGCGGGCTCGCCACAAGTCGGGCATGCGATCGGATTGACCGCGGTAAGCCCATCGTGGGCGCGGCGCTTGTTGCGCTTGGATCGTGAGGTGCGGCGCTTTGGTGCTTGCATGGCAAAGTTACGTCCTGTTTGAACCGCGCAGACTAGCTGCGCTGGATTTTAAGCGAGCGGAATGGGGCAAGGCGCGGATCGCCGGCTGGCTCGGGGCATCGGCAATCACCCTGGTTGAGGTTCGCACCACATCGTGGACACAAGCCGCGGCAGTCCTCGCGGCATAGCGGACGAGTCGGCAACGCGAGCAATAACTCTTCGCGAATCAGTGGGCTCAAGTCAACCTCGTCACCCTCATAGACGGCATAATCGCCGGCCTCCGCGTCGCGGTCGGAACCGGGCTCACCGGCGATCGATCGCGGCGACAGAACCAACCGAAATTGCCGATTCAGAGGGCCCTCAAATTCTTCGGCACAGCGCGCGCAGACCGCGCCGGTGCATCCGTCAAGCTGGCCTTCAAAAAACAGTTCGGTTCCGGCTCGATAGTACGAAACCGCCACCGCGATCGGCGTCTTGAATCGCCATTCATTCAGTGGTCCGGCGTCGAGCACCAGGTTTACGCCGACCTCGGGTTCCCGGAACGACAGTTCCTTCGCCTCGGCGGTGATATCATCAACCTTGATTTTCACGGAATGCTACCGCCAGCTTGCAGGCGCGAGCGTCGATTATTACATTCCATCCGCCCGGTTCAAATACGTTGCCGGTATGATGGACTGATTAGCGAACCTACGGCGAATGTTTTTCTACCCCATTTGCGCTTTTGCGGCAGGTTGCGCCTTTGCGGCAGGCAGGAATCAGAATTTAACGCCGATTTGCGGACAATCGGGCAGCAAGGCGCACGATTCGCACCGCGGCCGCCGCGCGACGCATATACGGCGTCCATGCAGAATAAGGCGCATCGAAAATGCCGTCCATTGCGGCGGCGGAATTAGCTGCTGTAAATCCAGCTCGATTTTGTCCGCTTCTTTATCGACCGTCAGCCCAAGACGAAAAGATACCCGCCGCACGTGGGTATCGACTACCATCCCCGGCTCGCCATAAATGTGGCCCCGGATCACGTTTGCGGTTTTTCGACCCACGCCGGGCAGCGTGACCAGATCTTCCATCGTGCGCGGCACCTTTCCACCGAACTGCTTGACCACCGCGATCGCACAGCCTTTCAGCGCTTTCGCCTTTTGACGGAAAAATCCGGTGACCTGGATCAATTTTTCGATTTCAGGCAGGCCCGCCTGCGCCATCGCGGTCACGTCCGGAATGGCGGCGAAAAGGCTGGGGGTAGTGCGATTCACCCGCTCGTCGGTGCATTGCGCGGACAGGATCGTAGCGACGAGGCACTCCCATGCGTCGCTGAAATCCAGGCTGATGCGGGCCTCCGGATACAGTCGCGCCAGCGCCGCGGCGATCCGCGCCGCCCGCCGACCTAAGGCGTCACGCGCCGCTGCCGTGGTCCGGGGCATGTTGTGCTATCGAAACCGGCAGCCGGAAATTTTCGCTCGCAAATGATCGGCTACTCCTCCTCCTGAAACGAATAGCGCTGCTCGGCCCATGGATCAGCATGATTGTGATAGCCGCGAACCTCCCAGAAACCGCGCCGGTCCGCGCGCGTGAACTCCAGCGCCCGGACCCATTTGGCGCTCTTCCAGCCATAGAGTTGGGGCACCACTAAACGCACCGGGAAGCCATGACCCGGTTCGAGATCGCGGCCGTTGCGCCGATGCGCCAGCATTACGTCGTCGCTCGAAAAATCCCTGAGCGGCAGGTTGGTGGTGTATTCGCCATCGCAATGCACGATAACGTAGCGGGCCTCAGGCTTGAGCCGCACCAACTTCATTAAATCGGCGATCTTGATCCCCTCCCAATGGTTATCCAGTTGCGACCAGGTGGTGACGCAGTGGAAATCCGCCGTTTCGCTCGATTGCGGCAGCGCACGGAATTGCTCGTAGTTAAAGCGCAGTTCCTGCTCAACTTCTCCAAAAATCCGGAAGTCCCAAGTGGCCGAGTCGAATTTCGGCGTAGGACCATAACTCAGCACCGGGAATTTCTCGGTCAGGAACTGGCCCGGCGGCACCCGTTTTTGCAATTCCGGGGGAATCGGCTTTTTCATGTTTCGATTATTAGCCACGCCTGCTTGGACTGGGAAGCATCAACCCATCGCATCGATTATAGCGCTCGCCATCTCGTCGGTGGTGGCCTTGCCGCCCAAGTCGCGGGTCATCACTCGTCCATCACGCAGCGTTTTTTGGACCGCGGCTCGGATTCGAATGGCGCGCGGCTTGTACCCTAAATATTCCACCAACATCGCGCCCGAGAGCACCGCTGCGATCGGGTTGGCAAGGTTTTTCCCGGCAATATCCGGCGCGGTGCCATGAACCGCCTCGAAGATTGCGCCGCGCTCGCCGTAGTTGGCCCCGGGCACCATCCCAAGTCCGCCGACCAGTCCCGCGCACAGATCGGACACAATATCCCCGTAAAGATTTTCGAGCAGCAGCACGTCGAACGATCCAGGTTGCGTTACCAGCCGCATGCAAGCCGCGTCGACAATCTGCTCCCGGTATTCGATCCTGGGATAGTCCCGCGCGATCGCGCGGGCGCACTTGAGGAACAGGCCATCGGAAAGCTTCATGATGTTGGCCTTGTGAATCGCGGTGACCGATTTGCGCCGATTGCGTTGCGCGTACTCGAACGCAAAGCGCGCGATTCGGCGCGAGGCGTGCGCGGTAATCACCTTGATACTCTCGACCACGCCGGGAGTTATTTGATGCTCGATACCGGAGTACAGGTCCTCGGTGTTTTCACGCACGACCACCAGATCGACGTCGCGAAACGGAGTCGGGACGCCCTCGAAGCTGAGTGTCGGACGCAGGTTCGCATAGAGATCGAAAGTCTTGCGCAGGTACACATTAATCGATCGGTAGCCGGCGCCGACTTGGGTCTCCAGCGGTCCCTTGAGCGCAATCCGGGTACGTTTCAACGATTTGATCAAAGCGTCGGGAGCCGGTGTTCCATAGCGGTTGACGGCCGCGGCGCCCGCCACCTGCCGATCCCACTCGATTTCAATTCCAGCCGCTTCGATTACGCGGATGCCCGCGCCGATCACTTCGGGACCGCATCCGTCGCCGGGGATCAGGGTTACTTTTCGTGGGCCGCCCTTGCCGTCAGGCGCGGCATCCATTAGCCGTTCAAATTTTTTCACGCTTCTTCTTTCTTTCAGTTCCGATCATCACCGGCCAGGGCGATCAGCAGATCGGCAGCATTGGTGCCGCTCGGACCGGTAATCAAAAGGTCGCCGATCGTGGCGAAAAAAGTATAGGAGTCGTTGTTCTGAAGCGATGCTTGCGGGTTGATCGCAGCCCGATCCGCGCGCGCGATCGTGGTGCTGTCGACGAAAGCGCCAGCCGCATCGGTGGGCCCGTCGATACCATCGGTGCCGGCCACCAGCGCCGCGATGCCGCCTAATCCGTGCCGCTCCAGTTCAACCGCGATCGCCAGCGCGCAATGCTGCGCACGTCCGCCACGTCCCTGACCGCGCAGGTTGACCAGCGGCTCACCGCCCGCAATCAGGCAATTTCCCGGCGTCATCTGTTTGATCTCGTCAATTGATTTCCTTGCGGCGATTTCAGCCTCCTGCGAAAAGCCATCGGTCCAGCGCCTGACAGCATATCCGAGCAACGCCGCTTCGCGCGCCGCAGCGGCTACCGCAGTGGAGTTATCCCCAATGATCAAGGCTGCCGAGCGCGCCAGCCGCGGATCACCAGGCTTGACGGTTTCGGGCAGCTCGCCGGCGCCGCCGCGTTCGAGCAGGCTGCGGACCGATTCAGGCGCGCGGCCCCAAACCCGGTGGCGTTTCAGGATGCTCACGGCGTCGGAGTAGGTGCTCGGATCGGCCACCGTGGGCCCGGATCCAATCGTCGCGAGATCGTTTCCAATCACGTCCGATAAAATTAGAGTCAATACTTCAGCCTCGCCTGTACCCGCCAGCAGCCGGCCGCCTTTGATCGACGAAAGATGCTTGCGAACCTGGTTAAGTTCTCGAATCGACGCACCCGCACGCATCAATGCGTTGGTAATCGCAACCTTGTCATCGAGAGTGATTCCGTGAGCGGGCCGCGCCATGATCGCCGAGGCTCCGCCGCTGAGCGCCACGATCAGCAAGTCACCCTGCTCCGCCTGGCGTGCCAGGTCCATCGCGGCCTCGGCGGCGCGTATCGATCCGGCGTCGGGCAGCGGATGACCGCCGGCAAAAATCGTCACGCCGGGAATGTTATCCGCATCTTTTGATTGAAGCGCGGCGGCAATCGCCCCGCCGATCCGGAAACCGCAGCGAGTCACAATTTCGCGCGCCATCGGAATCGCGGCCTTACCGGCCGCGATCACGAAGATGCGCCGGGCTTGCGAAATCTTTGCTGGTAGCGACTCGCCGCCAGGAATCCGGCCCGCAAGCGCGGCCGCAATCAACGGCTCCGGCTTCACTGCCGCGACAGCCGCATCGTAGATGCGGCCAAGATCGCGGCGCTGCACGGTTGTCATCTCGTCTTGGAACTCACGATCAAAATCTTGAACTTAGGACCGGGCTGGCAACTCAGGATCGGCTCTGACGCTTAAGCGTTTGCACCGAACCGTCAGACGCTCCGATCAATACTATGTCCGCGATGCCGATAAACAGGCCGGTTCCCACCACGCCTGGAATCGCGAGCAGTTCACGCTCCAGCCGCGCTGGATTTTTCAAACCCTGCCTCGAACAGGCGCAGTCAAGCAACAGGTTTCCGTTGTCGCTGAGGATCTCATTGCAATCGCTATCCGTGCGGATTTTCGGCTTCAGACCGTGGCGCGCAATCTCGCCCATCGCAAAGGGGACTGCGAAGGGAATCACTTCGATCGGTACGCATCCGCGCTGGCCCAGATGCTTCACGCGCTTTTCGGCGCCGACCAGAATGATCCGCCGCCGGGAGGCCATCGCCACCACCTTCTCGCGCACCAGCGCGCCGCCATAACCTTTGATCAAATCGAGCCGCGCGTTAACTTCATCGGCGCCATCGAAGTCGGCATCGATCCGCTTTACCCCGAGCGGGACGATTTCAATCCCGAGCGATCGGGCCAGCGCCTCGCTCGCATTCGAGGTCGGCACGCCACGTACCGTGATTTTACTCTCGGCCAGTTTGCGGATGAACGCGGAGGCGGCGCGGCCGGTGCCAAGCCCGATCGTAAAGCCCGGCTTTACATAGCGCAGCGCATACTCGGCGAGCGCAGTCAGATCGCCAGCCTGATTGTCACTGGATACCTTCATCGCTACCTGGTGCTGGTGCGGATCAGGTTCATGAACTCCTGCCGGGTTTCCTGCCGATCGCGGAACATGCCGAGCATCGCGGAAGTGGTGACCCAGGAATTCTGCTTCTCGACCCCGCGCATCCTCATGCACAGATGCTCGGCTTCGAGCACCACCGCCACGCCAAGCGGGTCGAGCACCTCCATGATGGTCTGCGCGATCTGCGTGGTCATCCGTTCCTGGACCTGCAACCGGCGGGCATAAATTTCAACCAGCCGCGCCAGTTTCGACAGCCCGATAATTCGGCGATTGGGCAGATAGGCGACGTGCGCCTTGCCCATGAATGGCAGCAGATGATGTTCGCAAAGGGAGTAAAAATCAACGTCCTTGCAAACGATCATTTCGGAGTAACCTTCTTCGGAAAAGATTGCTCCATTGATGATCTTTCTCGGATCCTGATGGTAGCCGCGCGTCATAAATTCCAACGCCTCGGCCACCCGGATCGGGGTGCGGGCCAAACCCTCGCGATCGGGGTCTTCGCCGATATGAAGTAAGAGATCGCGCACCGCGGCCTGAGCCTTGCCTTGATCGCTAGCCATGCGGGTGTTCCTCCGGAAATCAGCCGCCTGGGCGGCATGTGAACGGCGGCGGTTGCCACCTGGGATCGACGCTAAGCGCCGCGCCGATGATCGCGAGGGATGAGGTTTGCGCGCGCGCTAGTCGCACTTCTGGAACGCCAGTTGAACGCGGCTCAGCCTCGATATCACGATCTTCGATCTTACGATCTTCGATTTTGCGGGTGATCACAGGAGCGCGGAATGGTGCAGGAGTGCGATTATCGCTCGCCGGCCTTGACCTTCTGATATTTGCGATAATCATAGCCGGTCGCCATCGCCATCAGCAGAGATTCCATCCCGCCTTCATGCTCGCGCCGTAAAATTCGCAACCGCTCGAAGAACTCATTAAAGTCCTTGTTGACCCGATGCCCATTGCTGACCGGCCGTAGAAAGAAGTCGTGCAAGCGGGTGATCGTGAAGCGCAACGATGAATAGCGCAGTTCATTGGGAAAAGCGTCCCATTCGGCCAATGACAACGTGCGTACCGATTCGTAACCGCTCAGCAGGTCGCGGAAACGATCCAGCGAATAGGCGCCATCGATAAAGCACAGCGCGTTGACCGCCGTCGCAATATCAAAGATGAACTTGCCACGGCAGGCGGCCTCGAAGTCGAGTACGGCCGTCAGGCGCTCGCCGCGAAAAAGCAGGTTATCCGGGAAGATATCGCCGTGGATGACGCCCTTGGGCAGCTTGCTTTCCAGATAGCGCGTCAAATACTCGATTTCATCGTCGAGCGTGCGCTGAATCTTGCGGAAGTAATTCGGCAGCCGGAGCCGCACCCGCTGATAAAGGTCAACGATACGTTCGAAGCTGAAGCGGTTGTCGACGCCTTTTTTATATATCCGACCGAGAACGTGCAGTTCGCCCAGCGTGTGGCCGATCGTCTGCAAATGGGATGGCTTGAGCCGATTCACGCTCAAGCTCCGTCCTTCGTGATATTTATATAAGGAAAGGCATTTTTGCCCGTAGTCGCGATAAAATCGTCCCTTGCGATCCTGCACCGGCTGAGGGCATGGGAATGAATGCTTACGCAGGAAACCTAACAGATCGATTTCGCGCCGAACTTCGCCCTCGTTCTTTTCCTCATCGATCCTGAGCAGGAATTTGCCGCGGGCGGTTTCCAGCAAATAATTGCTATTGACTGAACCTTCCGGGATGCCAACGATATTGTTTATACGTCCAAAGGCGTAATCGTCAGCCAGCTCTTCGAAGAGCGGTCTGCTTAGCTCAGTATAGACTGCCATTCAGTAAATGGGTCGAATCCCGTCGCAGAGTCTAGATTTTCGGTAAATTCCCGTCAACTAGCATTCATAAAACCCCTGTGGCACAGCCTCTTCCGTAATAGACGCAGAGCGGCCGCGCCGCCCGGCTCGCGCCTGAAGCGACGATCCGGCATAATTTAGCGCCTCTAAAATGAGATAGGCTCAGGTATGGCGAACCGCGAAAACAAGAAGTTAACGCGAGCAAAAGACAGCAAAAGCGACGATCAGCGAAGGCTGACGCATCCGCTCGAGGGAGCTAAAGCGCCGGCTTTTGAGCTGCCCGATGGCAGCGGGCGGAGCATTTCGCTTGATGAACTGCTTAAAGCGAGCAACCTGGTGCTCTACTTTTATCCGCGGGACATGACCTCGGGAT
>DAHVFB010000080.1 GCA_027317185.1 Deltaproteobacteria bacterium | reverse complement strand
GGTGAAGAGGAACGCGAAGCGGGCTTTTTCAGATAAAATCCTGAGATCGGCAGCCAGTGCGATCACCGCGCCCGCGCCCGCCGCCATCCCGTTGATCGCCGCGATAATCGGCTTGTCGAGCGCGCGCATATTGCGCACCACCGCACCGGTCATCCGGGTGAACTCCAGATGGCCCCGCGCATCGAAGGTCAGCAGCGGAGCGATAATTTCTTCAACGTCGCCGCCGGAACAGAAAGCCCGTTCCTTGCCGGTGATCAGAACCGCCTTGACCGCGTCGTCATGCTGCATCGCGGCGAACAGGTCGCGTAGCTGAGCATAAATCCCGAAGGTTAAAGCGTTGAGCACTGCCGGGCGATTAAGCGTGATCGTCGCCACCCCCCGATCAACTTCGTAAAGAAAATCGTATGCCATCGAAACTCCAGCCGGCTGCGCTCAATTTTGAGCTGTTTTCTCTGATGCGATCCAGTTAACGCACGCGATCGTCGAAACGGAATCATATGGCAGGAAGCGTCCACCAGCCAAACATCCCAATCGATGGTGTTTTTTGGCAAAAAATCGCGTCACCCCGCAACGCGATCGACCTCGCGGGAGTTGCCTGTTGGCGGTTTGGATGACAAGCTGATCGTATGCTGAAAGTTGGAGAACAGGCACCCGATTTCACGCTGATGACCGATGAGGGAAAGTCCTTGTCGCTGTCATCATTGCGTGGTCACAAAGTTCTGCTGTGGTTTTACCCAAAAGCCGACACCCCTGGCTGAACTCGCGAAGGTGGCGGGTTCCGCGACCAATATAGCGATTTCGAAAAGAGCGGTATCACGATTCTTGGTATCAGCTTCGACCCAGTCGATGCTAATGCCGCATTCGCAAAGAAATTCAATTTCCCTTTCAGGTTGCTGTCCGATACTGAGCGCAAAGTTGGGGTTGCCTACGGTGCCTGCGCCGACGCGACCGCATCACACGCCAGCCGGATTAGCTATCTGATCGATGGCCAAGGCAAGATCGCAGTAGCGTATCCGAAGGTCAGCCCGGCGGAACATTCCGCTGAGGTATTGGCCGACGCGGCCAAGATTTAGCGGCGGATAAAAACTGCCGCGGCGCTGCGGTGTGATCTCGCTGGTCGCGCCCAGTATCGGAGTTGAGACGGCGGTGTCAGGTCTGGACTGCACCGCCGTCGATATTGATGGCTTGGCCATTAATTCCGAAACTCGAATCGCGCGCTAAAAAGACTACCGCCGCCGCCACTTCAGCGGCTGTTATCAACCGTCCCTGCGGACTTTTCTGCTCCAGCATCCTGCGCGCCTCTTCGATGGATCGTCCGGTAACCTTGGCGATATTTGCGACCGCGATCTGAGTCAGCGGCGTATCGACATATCCGGGACATACCGCGTTGACTGTGATCCCATGGCCAACCAGCTCGACCGCCAGCGCGCGAGTCAATCCGAGCACGCCATGCTTGGCGGCGGTGTAGGCCGCGACGTAGCGCGCGCCGACATGCGATGCGGTCGAGGCAACATTGATGATACGGCCGTTGCGCTGTTTGACCATCGCAGGCGCGATCGCCTTGGTAACGTAGTAGGTGCTGGTCAGGTTGACGGCGAGCATCTGATGCCAAATCTCGTCGGGATGGTCCAGGAACGCGACGCTTTTGGCCGATCCGGCGTTGTTGACCAGAATTTCGAGCGTGCCGAAGTCCGCGATCGCCGCCGATGCCATTCGTTCGACTTGCTCGCGGTCGGTGACATCGCACGGACATACCAAGGTGCGCACGCCGAGGCTTTTTATTTCGGCGGCCAGGGTCTCAAGTTCGGGACGGCTGCGCGCGGCGATCGCAACTGCGGCGCCGGCTTGCGCCAGAGCGATCGCGCAGGCCCGTCCGATACCACGGCCCGCACCGGTTACCAGTGCGTGCTTACCCTTGAGAACCGGTTCGTCCATCGATCGCACCAGTGTCCGTTCCAATATAACGATAATGCGCATTAAGGCGCGGCGGCTCCATCAGGCAGAGGTCGGCGCGCCCGGCCGCCACGATATTGTTCACCTGATCGGTGCTGGTGATATCGCCGCCGGTGATGGTCGCGATATGCGCTTCGTTACGGATAACATCGCTAAAGGCGGTTAAAAAGTACGGTCCGAAGACCGGTCGGGATTCGAGCACCGTCTGACCCGCGAGCACATCCAATAGATCGACCCCGCGATCCTTCATTGCGCGCGCGATCGCGATTGCATCCTCCGGCTCCAGGCCGTTTCTGGCCCAATCGGTCGCCGAGTAGGCCACCCCTAAGGGCTTGCGTTCCGGCCACACGCCGCGAACAGCTTCCAGCACTTCGAGCGGATAGCGCAGCCGGTTTTCGAGCGCGCCGCCGTAGTTGTCGCGCCGCCGATTTGTAAGCGGCGAGATGAAACTGGCGATCAGGTACCCGTGCGCGAAATGCAGATCGAGCAGGTCGAAGCCGGCCTCGTCCGCCATCTGCGCCGCGCGCACAAACTGATCGCAGATCTGGTCCATATCGGCGCGATCCATCTCTCTTGGAACTGGGCCGCCGGGGATAAACGAAATCGGCGAGGCCGACAGCAGCGGCCATCCATCTCCGATCAACGGCAGATCAAGCCCTTCATTCCGCGCACGGGTGGCGCCGCGGCGTCCCGCATGGCCCAGCCGGGCGGCTATTTTCGCCTGCCGATCGTGGACCTGTTTCGTCAAGCGCGACCACATCGCGGCCTGCTCAGGCCGGTACAGCCCGGAGCATCCGGGCGTGATCCGCGCCGCGGGTGAGATCGCGAGAATATCGGTGACGATCAGCGACGCACCGCTTTGCGCCAGTTCGTCCAACTGTGCTGCGTAGGCTTCGTCCGGCATGCCGTCGCGCGCGGCATAGTTGGCGGGCGCCGGCATCACGGCGCGATTGCGCAGCGTCAGGTCGCGCAAATTCAGCGGCGCGAGCATCGGGGACGGCGCGACGATTAGCTTGTTCGGATGACCGGCGCCGCTGGTGCGAGCGTAAAACCATCGATCCATGGCATCCACGAACGAGGAATCGCGCCGGCGCAATTCGTCATACGAGATACGTCCGCTGCGCGTCAGCAGGTAGTACACAAACTGCATCGGCTCGAAATATTCATAGCGCGTGGTGGTTTCGAAGTAGCGATTGCTTTCAGCCGCCGCGCGTTGGATTCCGTCGATCGCCGGGCGGCGTTCCAACTCGAAATCGTTCAGCGCGGCGTCGATATTTCCGCCATAGCGCTCGAACCCGTTCGCCAGCGCGATCGCGTCCTCCATCGCCATCTTGGTGCCCGATCCAATCGTGAAATCCGCGGTATGGGCCGCATCGCCGATCAGCACGATATTGCGAAAGCGCCAGGTCTTGTTGCTGACGGTCGGAAAGGCGATCCAGTCGGATTTGTTCGCCAGCAGGGGCTCGCCATTCAAATCGCCAGCGAAAACCTTTTCGCAATAGGCCACGGTTTCCGCCTCGGTGGCGTGGTCGAGGCCGGCGCGCCGCCAGGTCTGCGGATCGCATTGGACGATAAAGGTGCTGGCGAGGCCGTCGTTGGGATAAATATGCGCCTGGAACAGACCATGCTCGTTGCGCCGGAACGAGAAGGTGAAGGCATCGAAAACTTTACGCGTGCCGAGCCATGCGAAGCGCGTCTGCCCGTAGGTGACAGAGGGTTTGAATTCCTCGGCATAGGTGCGGCGGACGAAGCTGTTGACGCCGTCGGAGGCGATCACCAGGTCGTATCCATCCAGTTCCGACGGCTCGCGCATCTCGGTGAGAAACTTTAGCTTCACGCCAAACTCCCGGCATCGATTCTGCAGCAGCATCAGCAGGAGCTTGCGTGAGATACCAGCGAACACGTTGCCACCGCATCGGATAGTCTCGCCGCGGTAGCGCACCTCGATCGTGTCCCACACCACGAATTGATTGGTGATATCACGATAGCTCGGATAGTCCGCCTCGCGAAACGAGGACAGCGTGCGATCCGAAAACACCACGCCCCATCCATAGGTGGCATCGTGCGGATTGCGTTCGACAACGGTGATATCCCAATCGGGATGGTTCTTCCGGAGCAGCGCGGCGCTATACAAACCTCCCGGTCCACCGCCTAAAACCAGTATCTTCACGCTGGATCGCTACCTTTTCTGTCCTACAGTGAGCGGCATACTTCGGCCAGCCGGTCGAATTGACTCGGCTCCGCAATCGCGGGTAACAACACCAACTCGCCACAGCCGGCTTCCTCGTATCCGCTTATGTACTGAATCACGCTTTGGGTGGTGGTCAACAGACCGGCGGCAATTCGGTCGGCGAAAGGGCCGGTGAAAGCGTAGTAGTCCTTCAAATATGCGATACCGCGTGCGGCCGCGCCCTCGCCCAGTGCGAAGTAACCCTGGCCCCATAGCTGCGGCAGTCCGGGACGGCCGGCATCGCGCCACGCGGCGCGGGCGCGATCGGCGGCGCGGGCAAAAGCGCGTGGAGGACCGCCACCATGCACATATCCGTCGGCGTAACGGGCCGCCCGCATATAGGCCTGATCGCTTAAACCTCCGACCAGAATTTCGGGACCACCTTTACGCACGGGTCGCGGGCCGATAGTGCCGCTCTCCCACAGACCGCGCAGCGCGGCCAGTTGCTGAGTGAAAATTTTTCCGCGCTGCCGATAGTCGATGTTGGCGGCCTGGTAATCGTCCTCGCGCGCCCCCACCGCCATCCCCAGCACCAGCCGTCCACCCGACAGCGCATCGACCGTGGCGGCGGTTTTTGCCAGCGTCGCCGTATTGCGCAGCGGACCGATGACGATCGTGGTCGCGAGTTTGACGCGGGTGGTCACCGCGGCAGCGGCGGCCAGTGAGGTGAGCGCCTCATACGAGTCGTAAACGTAGCGATCGACCACCGCGAGGCTGGTAAACGGGCTGTCGTCAGCTTTACGAGCCCATTCGATCACCATCGAGCCGTCGACTCCCGGTACGCCACCGGGCAACCCTATTCCAACCCGCATGTTCGCTCCGATCTGCTTGCTGTCGCGCCCCGTTCGGTTAAAGAATAACTACTGCTCGGTATGATTTCGACTGAAGACCGAAATCTCCAGATGGTTTATCGCCACGCATCATTCGCCATCTGTTTCAGCTTACGCGGCAGATCTGAGCCACAAGCAAAGGTTACACATATCGCACGATCATTTAACTCGCGCCCTAAGCTGCTGTTATCCCGCAAGCTGTCGCAGTTCGCCGAAACTATCGCGAAACGCTCACGCAGGATAGCAAACCGGGCGGTTCTAGGTTAAAAGTTTTGCGCATGCACCTCGCCGGAGCTGGATCGTACGATCGCGGATGAGGGTAGCGGAGGAACGGGTATCGCCAGCCAGATGAGCGCCACACTACCACACGCACATTCAGATATTGCCGCCGTCCCACTCGAGCGGGCGGACGACGTTCAGTACCGCGAGTGCAAGATCCTGCTCAAGGCTGAACTTTTTTCGAAACCCTCTTCATTCCATAAATTCTGGAAAATAGTTCATCGGACGGCCAAGAGCCTGAAGATTTCGATGACCAAGCCGGAAAAGCCGGTCTCACTGCATCTGCGGGAAATTGTCTTTCTCGACACGCCCAAGTTTCGCCTCTACAACAACGCCTTCATCCTGCGCAAGCGAACCTTCTACCGTCACGGACGACCGGAACCGAACTACGAGTTGACGCTCAAGCTGCGCAGTCCCGATCGCGATGCGGTCGCGCGGGTCGATGTGCGCCCACTGCTGCCCTGCGTCAATACTGTGAAATTCAAGGAAGAGCTGCTGCCGTTGCCGAATGAGATCGGCGGAATCCGCATGATCTATTCGCATGGATGCGAGCTGGATACGCCCAATCTGATTCTGACGCAGCGGTTCGAGACCATCTGTCAGGTGTTCCCGGCCTTGCTGCGGGCCGGCGCAAAAGCCGAAACCAAGCTGAGCGAGGTCAACGGCACGGTGGTCGATGAAACCCTCGCGAATCTAGGCCTGCTGGAGTTCGACTCCAAGACCGTTGCAAAATCAAATATCGCCGTATGGCGCGACCATCACACCAAAGCCGATCTGATCGGCGAATTCAGCTTCCAGTTAAAATTTGAACGGCTGGAGGATTTGCGCCGCAAGCCGCGCGAACTGTCTGAGGAATTTTTCAGAAAACTTCAACATGAGGCCGAGGAATGGGTTCAACTTGGTACCACCAAAACCTCGCTGGTTTATCGCCTCGGCAAAATTCCCGTCAATAATCATGAGTGAGACTCTCGCCGCCAGGGCCTCGGCATCAGCGGATGAACGCCCGAGCCTCGCGCGAATTTTCAAAACTTTTCTTACGGCCGGCGGGATCAGTTTTGGCGGCGGCGTGGTCGCATATTTGCGCGAATATACCGTGCGTGGCGAAAAATGGCTGGACGATGACGAATTCCTTGACGCGCTCGAGGTGAGTCAAACGCTACCGGGCCTCAATGCGGTCAACCTGAGCGTGGTCATCGGCGATCGGCTGCGCGGCGTCGCGGGCGCCGCCGTGGCGGTCGCGGGCATCCTGATTCCCGGCATGCTGATAGTGATGACGCTCGGCGTGGTGTGGGAAGAACGGCGGCGTAACCCCTACGTTACGGCGTTTCTGATTGGCGTCGCCGCCGCGGCAGTCGGACTGCTGACCACCGTGACTGTCCAACTCGGACATCGGCAATTAACGCACTGGCTTGATCTTACAATTCTGAGCGCAACCTTCGTGGCAGTCACCGTATTTCATATTTCGCTGTTATGGGTGCTGCTCGTGATCGGCACCATCGCCGTTCTGATCTATCGTCCCGGCAGCCATCATGGGGAACGCGAGGTCAAACTGCCCCATCCGCATTTTCACAAACGTCGCGGATTGCTGCGCGACTAAGTCCGATGAAGCTGTTTACCCTGTTCTGGGTCTTCGCCTTGCTATCCATTCTGGCCGTGGGCGGCGGCACTGCAGTGCTGCCGCAGATGCAGCACATGACGGTGGACCAGTTCCACTGGGTGAGCAACAAGCAGTTCCGCGATATCTACAGTATCGGCCAGGTGGCGCCCGGCCCGAACATGCTGATGGTGATGCTGATTGGATACAAACTGGCGGGATTTCTCGGCGCGGCCGTGGTCGGATTCGCCTTCTTCCTACCCGATTGCATCCTGACTCTGTTCGCGAATCGCCTGTGGGTACATTTCGCGGCCTCGCCATGGCGCAGGGCGGTGCAGCGCGGGATGGCACCGGTGGCGATCGGACTGATGCTGGCGGGCACGGTGGCGATCGCGAAGCTGGCGGTGTTCAACCTGGTGGGCGCGGCGATCGCGATCACGGTGTTCGGCGTGCTGCTATGGCGTCATGTCAATCCGGCGCTGCTGATTATGGCCGGCGGTGTGATCTATATCGCGGCAATGTTCGGCTAGCCGCCAACCCGCCTAACGCATCACCTGGGTCAGGCCGCCCACGGTGCTGTAACGCTTCACGTCGTCATAGTTGATTCCGTCCACATTGCGGCAATTTTGATTCACGGACAGTCCGCCCTTGCCGTCTGGTCCGGCGGTAACGAAAAGACTCATATGGTCGTTGCTGATGTCCCACATGGTTTCGATCGAGTTGCCGTTGTACAACTGGATGCCTTCGCCGGGCACCGGCAAGGCAATTTTTTCCGACATGGCTATTTTCGCCCGTTTCATATCCGGGCTGTATAGTTCCTTCCAGGAGACGTTGTACGAGTGCTGATCGACGTACAATATCTGCTTGCCGTAACAGTAACCGGCCTGCTTCGATGGGATACGGCGCGCATCTATCAAATAGTTCGGACGCACCTCCCATTTCCCTAAAACCGGTTTCGGAAAGGAAATTGAATAGTAGTTGGCTTTGTCGCCAAAGAGTTTGGGATCGGAATTGACCAGCTCCAGGATAGATTGATCGCGCAGATAGTGGGCTCGGAAGCGCGCGATGCCACCATTGAACCCCAGCAGATCGTCAGAAGTGAAATCGCTGTTGGCGATCGGAGCGCAGCGCTGATTCGCCGATTGGCGAATCACTCGCCGTAGCTGCGGCACATATAAGTAATCGGCTTCGGAGTTGTTATCAAGGAACAATGTAAGTATCTGCGTGTACTTATATTGCTCGGGCTCGAGAAACATTGCGTATTGGCTGGAGTCGATTCCTTCGGCACGCGGGTCAGTGATGGGCTGATCGATATCGCTGATATGATCGAGCCGTCTGAAAACCTCCTCGACTCTGAAACCGGAGCTCTCACCGCCGCCGGTCACCAGATACAGATGGCCTTCATTGCCACAGAACAGATAAGGCGTGTACCGGTACCACGAATCGGCCAGAATTTTGTACCCTTTATGCGGCTCGCCGGGATTCGGAAAAGGCAAACCCGCGACATAGCCGGTTAGTTGGTAACCGCCGTCCGGCAACTGCTTGAGCTGCACCTGACGGCTGTATTTTTCGGTATTATCGCGGTACACCTGCGGCAGCGGATAATCGCTGGTGGGACCAACCTCAATTCGTATATCTGCCGGCATTTTCCACGAGTAAGTACCGGCGAATAGCAACTGCATCCCCTCCGGCATGTACTGTTTGTATTGCTGCCAGTTCTGCGCGGTGATCACCGTGCCCGGCGCGATCGGATTGTCCACCGCTCTCACGTTCCTGACGAAACCCAAAAACATCAGCGCCGACATCGCCAGTACGGCGAATCTTTTCAAACTCATCCCGCACTCCATGACTGGATTAAAAAGCGACTCGAAAGAGCGGCGATCCGGACTCGATCAACCGCCGAGCGCCATTCGCTTTTGAACTTTCGGTGGGAAGGTGAAACGAATCGCAATTCTACTCCGCCCGCTCCGGCGGTTCCTGGATGCCACGATTATGCTGCGACACGAGTTTGCGCCAGCCCACGATTATGGTGTCCATCGAGCACAGCACTTCCTTGTCCCATCCCAGGCCGGTGCCGTATACCTGTTGCATCGCCTCGCGAGCGAAAATGTCGCGATCGTTGAAATCGCGCAGCGCGATTTTTTCAATCGCGCTCTCGTACAGGTACTCCGCCTCCTCGCGCTCGTCGTCGTTAGCGCAGGTTTTGACCACCACCTCCCAATACTCGTGGCGCTTATCGTCGATGGGCACGTACCATTCATACTGCGCCCAGTCCTGCATCGGCCAGTTCTCGACCAGCAGCACACCCGGCAGGTACATCGAGGTGCGGGCCGGATAATCGACTCGCCCGTGTACCTTCATTTTTACCACCGGATTTTCCTGCACCAGCCGATAGGCTGTCTGATCGTAGTACATGTTCATGATGCCCTTGGGGCCGTCGGGCTCATCGATCATCTTTACCGCGTCGGCAGTGATTGGCTCCGCGCCGAGGAATACCTTGCGCTCGGTCGCGGCGATTATGATGTTGTCATAGTGAATCAGGATATGGCCGGGATCGAAGCCGTTCTCCACCCCCAGCCGCCAGTTGGAATTGGCGGTGCGATGAATTCCGCGCACGTAACCCTCGCGGTCGAGAAGGTATCCAGGTGGGTTCGGCACGTCGGTAATCCGAATCGGCAGGTCTGTTTCGAGCGGCGGAATCGGCTGGTAATCCTCGTCGCCGACAAACAGGAAGATAATGCCGCTGACTTCCCGCACCGGATAAGTGCGGATCCTGACATTGCCGATAAGCGGATCGGACGGGGCGCCGACGATGGTTTTCAGCACGCCATCTTCGAGACCGTAACAAAAGCCGTGGTACCAGCAGGTCATATGATCGTCGCTCACCCGCAACGGCTTGTCGGACATTTTGACCCATCGATGCGTGCAGCGGTCCTGGAGAGCGAAAACCTTGCCGCGAGCGCGGCGCAAAACGATTTCATGGCCCGCAATCGCCACGCCCTTGGTCCCGCGCTCGGGTAACTCCTTACTGAAGGCCGCCGGATACCAGTGATTCTTGATTCCCCAGGTAGCTTCTAGATAAGGCGCATACTGACGGCTGGCGACTGACTTGCTCTGAACTTTTCTCGCGGTAGCTCCCATTACTGCCTTGCCTTCCCCGGCGCCTTGAAGAGTGCTTCGCTTATAGCCAATAGAGCCGGCGGCGTCCAACCGCGGCTCGATCAAAGACAGCATCGTTTCGAGTGCGCCGCGGCGCGGCCCGCCAGGTAACCTGTGGCCCACGCCCATTGAAAATTGAAGCCGCCGATACGCCCGTCGCAATCAAGCATTTCACCGATCAGATACAAACCCGGCTTCCGACGCGACTCCATGGTGCGATAGTCAATCTGATCCAGTGGCACGCCGCCCGCCGTCACTTCAGCGAAGTCCCATCCGCGCTCACCGATCAGCGGCAATTCGAAAGCGGTCAGGGTGCTAATCAACACTCGGCGCAGTTCGCGCGGAAGCTGACCAGCGTTGATTGCGGGGTCGATTCCGCAAAAGTTCACCAGCGCCGCAGCGAGCCGCTCCGGCATCCGCGCCGCCAGCAGATTAGACAGGCTCATCCGAGGATGAGCCGCGGCCGCGCGCAAAAACGCGGCTTCAGCCGACTCGCGAGTCTCGCCCGGATAGAAATTGCAGATCATCCGCACGCCCGCCCGATCGGATCGAGCACGGGCCGCAATCCAATGCCGGCTCGCATCCATCACCACCGGACCGCTGATCCCAAACTGCGTCCACAGCATACTGCCACGCCGCCGATCGGCCAGCCTGCCATCCACGACCACCGACAATTCAACGATTACGGCAATCCCCGATAATGCAGCATGAAAAGGACTTTCCAATTTGAGCGGAACCAGCGCCTGATGCGTAGCCGTCACGTCATGCCCAAGCTGGCGCGCGATCTCCCATCCGTTGCCATCGCTGCCGGTACGTGGAAGCGATCGGCCGCCGGTCGCCATAATCACGCATCCTGCATCGAGCCGGCCTTGCGCGTGATACACCACAAACCCACCGTTGGAGGTTTCCGCATCCACGGCCGTTTTCGTGACCACCTCGGTCACTCGGCATCCGGTTCGGATTGTGATGCCGCGCTGGGCGCAGCCGCCGAGCAGCGCGTCAAGCACGCTGCGAGCGCGATTCGTCACCGGGAACAGCTTGCCGTTCTCCTCGCGCTTGAGCGCCACACCCATCGACTCGAACCATCGCAACGCCGCGGCCTGGTCAAAGGCCGCCAGAATATTGCGAATCGGATTGCGCGCGCCATTGAAGTCTCGTGGGCTGACCTCGGCGTTAGTGACGTTGCATCGTCCGCCGCCGGAAATCAGGATTTTTGCGCCGACGGTTGACGCCGATTCGAGCACCACAATCCGCCTTCCCTCCGGATCGGATTTTCGCGCAGTTTCGCCGGCGAAGATCGCCGCCGCCAGTCCCGCCGCACCCGCTCCGACGATCGCGATATCACACGCTTCCTTCATGTCGAAAAATGCAACCAAAATTCATCGGGGATCATGGGTCTGCCGCAGGTGAGGCTGGATTCACCTTGCGTTCCATTTGCTTTATAGGAAGTCGAGATTCAGCGGAACGGGAACAATGGCGGAAGTATTGGCGTTCGAGGCCCTGGGATGCGGCGGCAGCCGAAGCCCGTGCGGGTGCGTGGTTAGACTGTGCGATCGCCAATCTGATCGGCGTGAGCGCCTTTCGAAAGCTGGTAAATCGCAGTCGCCAGCCGCTCAGGCGTAATCGGCTTTTTCAGATGAGCCTGGAAACCCGCGGCCAGCGCCCGTTCACTTTCCTGAGCCGTACCCCATCCGGTGAGCGCGCAGGCCGGCGTCAGGCCGCCCTCTTCATGACTGAGCTCGCGCATCTTTCGAATCAGGGAGTAACCGTCCTCGAAGGGCATCCCAATGTCACTTATCAGGACGTCGGGTTTGCAGGTCCGCACCGCCGTAATGCCTTCCTGCGCAGAGGAGGCGGCAATCACTTGCGCACCATACCCGGTGAGAATCTCGACCATCACCTCGCGGGTATCAGCTTCATCGTCGATCACCAGCACCTTGATGCCCTGGAGAGAAACCTCGTCCCCAGATTTCGGCGCGAAGATCTCACCGCTATCAGTATCGATTCGCTGCAGCGGCAGTTGCACCGTGAAGGTTGCTCCCTTGCCGGGACCGCCGCTCTCAGCGTGAATCGTACCTTCATGCAATTCAACCAGTTGGCGCGAGATCGCCAGTCCCAGACCGAGACCCTGATGAAACCGAGTTGGCCCGGAGTCACCCTGCCGGAATCGATCGAATACATGAGGCAGCAACTCTGGACTGATACCCTGGCCGGTGTCGCTAATTATCAGCTCGATCCCGGCCTCCGCGCGCCGCAGCGATATCGAAACATTGCCGCCGGACGGCGTGAACTTGATCGCGTTGGATAGCAGATTGCCCACCACCTGCTGCAAGCGATCCGGATCGCCGTTGATCTGGCAGGCATCCCCGCTGAGCGTGCTTTCGAGCGCCAGCTCTTTTGCATCGGCGCTCGGACGTGAGGTGGCAATAGCGGATTCAACCACCTGCACCATGTCGACCGTAGTGAACTTGAGATGCAGCTTACCCTGGATCGCGCGCGATACGTCGAGCAGGTCTTCGATCAATGCAGTTTGACTCTGCGCATTGCGTTCGATTGTGCTCAACGCCTGCGCGGTCTTTTCCTCATCCAGCTTTCCCGATCGCAGGACTTTGGTCCAGCCCAGGATCGCGTTCAGTGGATTGCGTAGTTCATGGGAAACCGTGGCGAGAAATTCATCCTTCATCCGGTTGGCGGTTTCGGCGCTGGAGCGCGCCTCACGCTCAACGTCGATATCGGTCGCGGCCCAAATCCACGAAACGATACCGCCCTCTTCCGCGCGTTGCGGCACGATCCGGCACAGATGCCATCGGTTTGCGCCATCGATTTCGCGCCGCATTCTGAACTGCGTCTCGAGTGGCTCCCCGGTTATCAGCGCGGCCTGCCACAGTCCGCCGATCCGGTCACGATCCTCAAAACAAACAATTTCGAGCGGCGAAGAATCGGGCGCATCGCCCGCCGGCTTGCCAAGGTACTCGGCAACCATGCGGTTCCAGTAGTAGACCATTCCATTGGGCCGCAGCCCCAGCACGCACAGCGGCATCGCATCGAGCAGATTCCTGAAACGAATCTCGCCGCGGCGCTGAAACTCCAGACGATCGCGCTGTCTGAGCAACGCCGCCTGGAATTTGATCATTTCCTCTTTGTGATAAAGGTCGACGAAGACCTTCACCTTGGAACGTAAAATCTCCGGCTCGAATGGCTTGAGCAGGAAATCGACCGCGCCTTCCTGATAGGCCCGCATTATATCGGCGGTTTCGATTGCCACCGCGGTAAGAAAAATGATCGGCACCTGCGCCGATCGCTCGCGCTGCCTGATGAGCTGCGCGGTCTTCATCCCGTCGAGACCCGGCATCCGCAAGTCCATCAGGATAACCGCGAAATCGTGATCAAGTACCCGGCGCAAGGCCTCTTCGCCAGAGCTTGCCTGCACCAGAATCTGGCCCAGCGGTTCGAGGATTCCGACCAGCGAGAGCAGATTGGCGGGCCGGTCGTCCACCATCAGAATATGGGCGGTCGCCCGCGGACCGATCTTGCTCGGGCCAAGGTCGCTCGATCCGCGTGTTTCTGGAACTCTGCGCATCATATCTTGCATTAAAGCCATGCGGCTGCGCCGGCCTTCAGGCCGCGCGGGAACGACTATGCGTCCAGGTCGCGATCAATTCTATCAGTTTCTGCTCATCGATTGGCTTCGCCAGGTAATCCGAGGCGCCCGCGCTCAGACATCGATCACGATCTTCCTTAAGCGCGCGGGCGGTGACCGCGATGATCGGCAGATCTTTCCACTGCTCCTCCTCGCGAATCATCCGGATGGTCTCATATCCGTCAATCTCCGGCATCATGATATCCATCAGCACCACATCCACGTTGGGATTGTCGCGTAGCGCCTTGATACCATTGCGCCCGTCTTCTGCATAAATCACGTTCATCCGATGCCGTTCGAGAAGGCTGGTAATCGCAAAAATATTGCGGATGTCATCATCGACCACCAAAGCCCGCTTGTTGGCCACCGCGGATCCGTCAGGTAACTGATAAAGCTTGCCGCTATCCTCTTCGTCCACCACGAACACTTTGTCCGCTGGATGAGATGCCTCGTTGATCCATCCATGGCGGCCTGAGCCGGCAGTATAGAGGAACTCGCCGGCGGCTGAAGACGAGTTGCGGGAGGCCCGTCCGCGATCGTTCGGTCGATCCGGCGGGGTGAACCGAACCGGCAGATAAACGGTAAATGTACTGCCTTCGCCCGGGCTGCTTTCGACCTGAATCTCGCCCCCGAGCAGACGCGTAATTTCCCGGCTGATGGAAAGTCCCAATCCAGTGCCGCCGTACTTTCGATTGGTCGTGCCATCGGCCTGCTGGAAAGCCTCAAATATCACCTGCTGTTTGTCTTTCGGAATACCAATCCCGGTGTCTCGAACGTAAATCGCGCATACCTCAGCGGCATCCTCCAGTGAGGATTCATCCAGCCACAGGCGCTGTTCGCTCCTTCCGATGTGGAAATGTACGCCGCCTTTTTCCGTGAACTTGAACGCATTGTCGAGCAGGTTCTTAAGCACCTGCTGCAGGCGCTCCGGATCGGTGCGGATGATCGCGGGCGCGTTCTCGGCCACTTCGGTGGTGAACTCAAGTTCCCGATGGGCGGCAACCGCGCGGAAATTGCGCTCGACAAATGTAGCTAGATCGCCCACCGAAATGTTGCGCGGCTCGATTTCCATCCGGCCTGCCTCGACCTTCGACAGGTCGAGCACCTCGTTGATCAATTTGAGCAGATCGGCACCCGAGGCATTGATCGTCCGGGCGTACTCAAGCTGCCTGGGACTCAGGTTTCCTTCTTCATTCTCGCTCAAAACCTTGGCGAGGATCAGCAGGCTGTTGAGCGGCGTGCGCAGCTCATGCGACATGTTTGCGAGAAACTCCGACTTGTACTTCGATACCAGCGCGAGCTGCTCCGCCTTTTCTTCCAGCGATACCCGCGCCTGTTCGACTTCGCGATTTTTCTCTTCGACCTTCGTGTTCTGCTCTTCGAGCAGGCGAGCTTTCTCCTCGAGTTCGAGCGCCTGCCGTTCCAGCCGGGTGTTGGTGCTCTTCAACGCGTCCTGCTGCTCGGTCAGCTCTTTCGATTGATTCTGCAACTCCTGAGTCAGGCCCTGCGATTGCTGGAGCAACTGTTCAGTACGCATATTCGCCATGATCATGTTGACCACGACGCCGATACTCTCGCTGAGTTGATCGAGGAAAAGCTGGTGGATCAAGCTGAACGGATGGAACGAAGCCAGTTCGATGACCGCCTTCACCTCACCTTCGAACAGAATTGGAATCAGGACGAGATTAACCGGGGACGCCTCACCGAGGCCCGAATTAATCTGGATGTAGTCCGCCGGCACCTTCGTCAGCAGGATGGTCTTCTTTTCGAGCGCGCACTGTCCGACCAGGCCCTCGCCTAACTTAAACTGATTAGGCACCCCTTTGCGCTCGCGATAGGCGTAGGTGTTGGTCAGCTTCAAGGTCGGCCGGTCGCCGTCGCCATCCATCAGGAAGAAAGCGCCGTGATGCGCTGAGATCAGCGGCGTCAGCTCGGACATGATCAAGCGCGAGACCGACTCCAGGTTCTTCTGGCCCTGCATCATGCTCGAAAACCGCGCCAGGTTGGTTTTGAGCCAGTCCTGTTCGGTGTTCTTCTGCGTGGTTTCACGCAGATTGATGATCATCTGGTTGATATTGTCTTTGAGTTGCGCGACTTCGCCTTCCGCGCCGACCGTGATCGAACGAGTCAAATCGCCATTGGTGACTGCGGTCGCGACTTCGGAAATTGCGCGCACCTGGGTAGTCAGGTTGCCTGCAAGCTGGTTAACGTTGTCGGTCAAACCGCGCCAGGTGCCGGCCGCGCCAGGAACCTTCGCCTGACCGCCGAGCTTGCCCTCGATACCGACCTCGCGGGCCACCGTACTGACCTGATCGGCGAAGGTGCCGAGTGTATCCGTCATGCTGTTGATGGTATCGGCCAGCGCCGCGATTTCGCCCTTGGCTTCCACCCCCACCAGCTTTTGCGACAGGTCGCCATTGGCGACCGCCGTCACCACCTTGACGATACCGCGCACCTGCGTGGTCAGGTTGGAGGCCATGAAATTGACGTTGTCGGTCAAGTCCTTCCAGGTTCCGGCGACGCCCGGCACGCGGGCTTGACCGCCCAGTTTGCCTTCGACGCCGACTTCGCGAGCCACCGTGCTAACCTGCTCGGCAAAAGTACTGAGCGTGTCGGTCATGCTGTTGATCGTTTCGGCCAGCGCCGCCACTTCGCCGCGCGCGTCCACGAACAGCTTCTGCTTGAGGTCGCCGTTGGCGACTGCCGTCACCACCTTGACGATACCGCGCACCTGGGTGGTCAGATTGCGCGCCATGAAATTGACGTTGTCGGTCAAATCCTTCCACACGCCCGAGACGCCGCGCACCTGCGCCTGTCCGCCCAGTTCGCCTTCGGTGCCGACTTCTCGCGCCACGCGGGTAACTTCCGAGGCGAACGATCGGAGCTGATCGACCATCGTATTGATGGTGTCCTTCAGCTCATTCACCTCGCCCCGCGCATCGACCGAAATCTTTTTCGACAAATCGCCTTTGGCGACCGAGGTGGTTACCTCAGCGATGTTACGCACCTGATCGGTCAGATTGCGCGCGAGGCCGTTAACGTTGTCGGTCAAATCCTTCCACACGCCCGAGACGCCGCGGACATCGGCCTGGCCGCCCAGCCGCCCTTCGGTGCCGACCTCCTTGGCGACGCGGGTAACTTCAGCCGCGAACGATCGAAGCTGGTCGACCATGGTGTTGATGGTGTTCTTCAGTTCGAGCACCTCGCCACGCACATCGACGGTGATCTTTTGCGAAAGATCGCCATTGGCGACCGCAGTCGTTACGGTCGCGATATTGCGCACCTGGTCGGTCAAATTACGTGCGAGCCCGTTAACGTTATCCGTCAGATCCTTCCAGGTTCCTGAGACGTCGCGCACCTCGGCCTGACCACCGAGCTTGCCGTCGGTGCCGACCTCCTTCGCCACGCGCGTAACTTCCGAGGCGAACGATCGAAGCTGATCGACCATGATGTTGATGGTGCCCTTCAGCTCATTCACTTCGCCACGGGCATCGACCGAGATCTTCTTCGAGAGGTCGCCCTTGGCCACCGCCGTGGTGACTTCCGCGATGTTCCGCACCTGGGCGGTAAGATTATTCGCCAGCAGATTGACGTTGTCGGTCAGATCCTTCCAGGTTCCGGCCACCCCGGGCACTTCAGCCTGAGCGCCCAGCTTGCCTTCCACGCCGACGGTTTTCGCGACGCTGGTGACCTGTTCGGCGAAAATCGCCAGCGTGTTGGTCATGTTGTTGAGCGTATCGGCCAACGCCGCGATCTCACCCTTGGCCTCAACCACCAGCTTTTGGGTCAGGTCGCCATCGGCTACCGCGGTGATGACTTTGACGATCCCGCGCACCTGCGTGGTCAAATTCGAGGCCATGAAATTGACGTTGTCGGTCAGATCCTTCCAGACGCCCGATACTCCGCGCACTTCCGCCTGACCGCCGAGCTTGCCATCGGTACCGACTTCCTTGGCGACGCGCGTCACTTCGGCAGCGAACGAATTGAGCTGATCGACCATCGTGTTGATTGTGTTCTTCAGCTCCCGCACTTCGCCGCGGGCATCTACGGTGATCTTCTTGGACAGATCGCCTTTGGCGACCGCGGTCGTGACCTCCGCGATATTGCGTACCTGATCGGTCAGATTTCCAGCCAAAACGTTGACGTTATCGGTCAGGTCCTTCCAGGTTCCGGAGACCCCTTTAACCTCTGCCTGTCCGCCGAGTTTTCCATCAGTGCCGACCTCCTTCGCCACACGCGTAACTTCGGCGGCGAACGAACTTAGCTGATCGACCATCGAATTGACTGTGGTGCCAATTTGAAGGAATTCGCCCTTGACCGGCTCGCCGTCAATTTCGAGTGCAATCTTCTGCGTCAGATCGCCTTCGGCGACCGCCATGATCACGCGCGCAACTTCGGTAGTTGGCTGGACCAGACCGCTGATCAGGTCGTTGATCGAATCGACGCTGTCGCGCCAACCGCCTCGCGCACCATCCAGAGTGGCGCGTTCGTTCATGCGGCCTTCACGCCGAACCACCCGTTCGACCCGCATGATCTCATGCGCCATCGCTTCATTACGCGCCACCACCTCATTAAGCTTTTGCGAGATCTGTCCGATCACGGTGGTATCGTTTTCGTCGGTCTTCAGACGCACGCTGAAATTACCATCCGCCGCCTCGATCAATGCCTGCAACAACGAACGCATGCGAGCATCGATACGGGCACGCCCCTCGGGCTGAGCCTGCTCCACATTCGACGGTTTATTTCCGTTGCTTTTACCGTTGCCCTGAAGCTTGCCTTTAACTGGTGGGCGGCGGCGCGCGGGACGGTTATTTATTTCGGTATTGTCCATCTAACTTAGGACTCCTCGGTCAGCTCTGAAGGTCTGAATTGGGGCGGGAATCGGCGCGTGGCTTGTAATGGTACGCTAATCCATCCCCCTGAAAACAGCGATGTACTCAGAAAATACCTAAACGGCTCAACCGTCTCAATTGTGACGATCAGGTGTTGTTCAAATGCACCGTTTAAGACTGGCTAATTGTGTCCCCAAGCAACTTGACTTCATTTGAGGTCAATGGACTACTTTGAACAGTTATTCTCTGCCTAGGCCCAGTTTAAGCAAAATTACGTAACATTTCGAAAGTATCTGTCTCGGACTTCTACCACTCCCTGTTGACGAAGCGTTAAAATTTCTGCGGAATTCGAAGGTCCCTCACAGCAACGACTCGCTGCGCGCCAATCTCATTTGGAGCTTGCTCATTGAAGCTTGGCCGCTTCGACGTTTTTCACCGCTTTCCACGTGTCATCGGGATTGTAAACAGACATTGCGCTGACGATCTGATCGGTCCGAGGACCGAGATCCTTCTGATAAACCTCACCATCCTGATTGACGATAAAGGTCATCACTCCCGATTTTCGATAGCGCGCCGGATAGGCCACCATCGCAAATCCGCCTGTCATCTTCCCATCGACGAGATAGCCTTTAGCGCCGCCCTTCGCATTTGCGCCCTGACCGGTTAACAACCGGTAGAAGTAACCTTGGAAAGGATGTAGCCGTTCGGTGGCATGAGGCTGATAACCCTCGGCGGCTGCCGCAGCCACTAAAGGGCCGAGTGGACTTTGCGAGTGCTTGCCCGACTTGGCTTCCCAGAACAGACCATCATGGTTTCCGGGGGTGCTCCTGAACTTTTGCGCATACTGAGACTCCGTGGCGCCATCGTGAAGCGCGGAGTGGTATTGCCGCTGAGCGTCAACCACTGCGGTGCAAACCTTGATCACGTTAAGCTCATCGGAACCGATACGGCGAAACCGAATCTCCCGCCTGCCGTAGGCCGTATCGAAGTACCATTGAGAACCGCTTTTCCGGAGCGGGACCGGAACCGGCCAGTTTTCCGGACCGACGTACAGAAACATGCGTCCATCGCTGGCCACGGCAAACTGATGCGATGCGTGATAGTTCCGCGCGAAAAAATCCTGTTTTTTCTGGTCCGCAACCTGATTGCCGGAGGAAATCAGATCCTGGGCGGAAGGGCCGAGTATCTCCAGCATTGCCGCTTCATCATGATTCTGCGCGGCCGCAGCTAGGGCGTCGGCTGCTTCAGTGGGCGAACTGAAAGTCTTCTGGCCCGGCGTTTGCGCGAAGGCCGAGAGGGCCCCGCCAAGCCCGATCAGCAGGCTGACAAACAAGACCGGCAAAACTCGCCGACTGCGCACGAGCATCACCAGCGGCGAGTTACGCCGACGGCGATCAGCGGCCACGACTATCATCTCCGCGGCCTTCATCGTCTCCGCCGCCTTCACCGCCTCCCCAGCCGAAGCTTTCCTCTCCGCGACCGCGTTCAGCCCAGCTGTCGCCGCCGGGACCGTATCCATCAAAGATGCTTCCGCCATCACCGCCCCAGCCGCCGTAATTTCCATATCCACCATAGTTACCGTAGCCGCCGTAGTATTCGTTGGGGTAACCG
>DAHVFB010000007.1 GCA_027317185.1 Deltaproteobacteria bacterium | reverse complement strand
CCTTCGGTCCGCACGTGCTCGACGCGGTGGATTTGACGATCGCGCCGGGCGAATTCCTCGCGATTATCGGCCAGAACGGTTCCGGCAAGACCACCCTCGCGAAACATCTGGTGGGACTGCTCCAGCCGATCGCCGGGCGCGTGCTGATTGGCGGACGCGATCGCGCGGAACTCGCGCCGGGCGCGTCCGCGCGCGAGGTCGGCTACGTCTTCCAGAATCCCGACCATCAAATTTTTGCCGGCACGGTCGAGGATGAAATCGCCTTCGGACCGCGCAACCTCGGGCTCGACGCGGCGGCGACGGCGCGGCGGGTCGAAGAGGTGCTGGCGGCGGTGAATCTGGGCGCGATGCGCGGGCGCGATCCCTTCCTGCTCAGCAAGGGCGAGCGGCAACGACTCGCGGTCGCGAGCGTGCTGGCGCTCCGGCCGCGCGTGCTGATTCTCGACGAGCCGACCACCGGCCTCGACTATCGCGAGCAGCGGCGGATGATGGCGCTGGTTGGCGATCTCAATCGCGCCGGCATCGCGATCGTGATGATCACGCATACGCCGTGGCTGGTCGCGGAATATGCGCGGCGCGTCGTCCTGATGCGCCATGGGCGCGTGACCTTCGACGGTGCCGTGCGGGCCTTTCTGGCGCGCGACGACCTGCTCGCCGGCTCGTCGTTCCGCGCGCCCGAGGCGACTGCGCTCGGCCGGCGCTTCGGCGTCGTCGCGCTCGGACCGGCCGAACTCGCATCGTGGATCGAGGGGCGCACCTGATGCCGATCTATCTCTACATCGACCACGGCAGCGTGGTGCATCGGCTCAACCCGACGGTCAAGGTGTTCGCGCTGTTCGTGATGTTCTGGTCGGTCTACTGGGTCGACCATCCGCTCGCATTACTGCCGCTCGGCCTGCTGATGATCGTGCTCGCGCAGCTCACCGGCTCGTGGCCGAATTTCTACCGGTTGCGCTGGCTGTTCATCCTCTTGATTTTCTTTACGACCCTCGCCTGGATGGTTTTCTATCGCAAGGGGCCGGCGCTGATCGACACGCCGATTATCCATCTGAGCCGCGCCTCGCTCACCTTTGGCCTGGGCCGCGGGATCAAGCTGGCCGAACTGCTGGCGACCTCGGTGCTGTTTCTGTCGACCACCAAGGTCGAAGAGTTCACCGCCGGCCTCGCACGGATCGGCGTGCCCTACCGCGTCGGCTTCGCGATCACGCTGGCGTTTCGGCTGGCACCCCTGTTTATCGATTCGGCGCTGACGGTCGTGCAGGCGCAAAGTTTGCGCGGCTACGATTTCAATCGCGGCGGCCCGCTCGAGCGCGTCAAGCGCTACGTGCCGGTGGTCGTGCCGGTCTTTATGGGCGCGTTGCGCAAGGCCAACAACATGGCGATGGCGCTCGAGGCGCGCGGCTTCGGGATGAGCGCGATGCCGACCAGCTATATCGATTTTCCGATCCGCCCGCGCGATCGGATCGCCTACGCGCTGCTCATCGGCCTCGCCGCGACCTATTTTCTGATCTACTGGACCGGCTACGGCGCAATCTCCGCGAAGTGATCGGACCACGCGGTCCGCTGGAGCGGCGCGCGGCGTGCATGCTAGGTTCAACTCGATTCCGCTCAGGGGACGGTCGCCGCGATGCTCTTCGTAATTATCGGCCATGACGGACCCAACGGCGCCGCGCTGCGCCCGTCGGTGCGTCCCGCGCATCTCGAGAACTTGCAACCGCTGGTCGATCGCGGCCAGATGATCATCGGCGGTCCCTTTACCGATGGAACCGGCAGCCTGATGATCGCCGACTTTCCTGACGAAGCCGCGGCGCTCGCCTTCGCCCATAGCGACCCATACCTGACTCAGGGCGTCTTTGAGCGGGTCGACGTCAAACCATTTCGCAAGGTCGTCCCGTAGGCCCGGCGGCCACGCGGCGGAGCATCGATGGCGCAAGCATTGGCGAACCTCAAGATCGTCGAAATCGGCGAGCTGGCGTCGGCTCCGTACGCGGCCAAGCTGATGGCCGATATGGGCGCCGAGGTGATCAAGATCGAGCGGCCCGGCGCGGGTGATCGCGCGCGCGATCGGGGACCGTTTCCCGGCGGCGCGGCGCATCGCGAAAAGAGCGGGCTCTACCTCTACCTCAATACCAACAAGCTCGGCGTCACGCTCGATATCGCGCGGCCCGAGGGTTTCGCGCTGCTCGAGCGGCTGGTGGCCGACGCCGACGTGCTGGTGCATAACGTCGCGCCGCCCGAGATGGATCGCGTCGGGCTGAATTTCGATCGCCTGCATCAGATCAATCCGCGCCTCGTGATGACTTCGATCACGCCCTATGGATTGACCGGACCGTGGCGCGACCTGCGCGCGGAAGAGCTCACCGTCTGGTCGGCGGGCGGGGTGTGCGTGCTCAACGGCGCCGGCCTCGATCATCCGGAACTGCCGCCGCTCAAGACCTTCGGCAATCAGTCGGGCTTCCAGGGCGGCGTGCATGGCGCGGTCGCCACGATGGGCGCGATTCTCGCGCAGGTGCGTGACGGCGAGGGCCAGCACGTCGACGTCTCGTGCCAGGAGGCGATCGCCTCGCAGCTCGAATTGACCTTCGAGTACTGGCCGTACATGAAGGTGATCGCGAACCGGCTCGGCAAGAAACCGATTCAGCCGCTCGAAGCGATGGAGTGCAAGGACGGCTGGATTTACGTCTGCTGCGTCGAGGAGCATCAGTGGAAGGCGTTCGTCGGCCTGATGGGCAATCCCGCATGGGCGGGCGAGGAACTTTTCCGCGATCGGCTGCAACGCGGCGAGAACTGGGAAGCGCTCAAGATATTTCTCGAAGAGTGGGTGAGCCAACAAACCGTAATGGATCTCTACCAAAAGGCGCAGAGCCGGCGGATTCCCTTCGCGCCGGTCTCGACCATGGGCGACCTGCTCGATTCGCCGCATCTCAAAGCGCGCGGCTTCTTCGTCGAAATTGCCCAGCCGGCCGCCGGCACGCATCTGTATCCGGGCGCGCCGCTCAAGTTCGGCGCGACGCCGTGGGCCATCCGGCGGCCCGCGCCAACCCTCGGCCAGCATAACGCGGAGATCTTCGGCGGACGCCTGGGGCTCGACGCCGCGCGCCTCGCCGAGCTCACGCGCGCGGGGGTCATCTGATGGCCAGGCCACCGCTCGACGGCATCCGGGTCGCCGACTTCACGTGGGTCTGGGCGGGCCCGTATTGCACGCTCCAGCTCGCCCATCTCGGCGCCGACGTCATCCGTATCGAGACCAAGACCCGCCCATGCGTCACGCGGATGCTGCCGCCGTGGCCCGGCATGAAGCCCGGCGGCCTCAACCGCTCGGGCTATTTCAATCAATACAGCCAGGGCAAGCGCTCGATCACGCTGAACTTCAAGGATCCGGCCGCGCATGAGGTCGCGCGCAAGCTGATCGCGCGGAGCGACGTAGTCATCAATAATTTCGCCCACGGCGTGATGGATCGGATGGGCTTCGGCTACGACGACGTGCGCAAAATCAAATCCGACGTCATCATGATTTCGCTCACTGGCTACGGCGACACCGGTCCCTACGCCGACTATATCGCCTACGGCCCGGCGCAGGTGCCGCTGTCGGGACTTTCGGCGCTGACCGGCTATCGTGGATGGCCGCCGATGCATGCGGGCTTCAGCTACGCCGATCCCAACGGCGGAGTGCACGGTGCGTTCGCGATCCTGGCCGCACTCTATCATCGCGGCAAGACCGGCCAGGGCCAGTACATCGACATGAGCCAGTGGGAATGCGCGATGGGCGTGCTCGCCGAGGGCCTGCTCGAGTACACCATGAACGGGCGCGAGCCCGAACGGATCGGCAACGAGGATCCCTGGATGGCGCCGCACGGTATCTACCGATGCCGCGATCGGCCCGGGCAGGTGATGGGCCTGACGGTCGATCAGTTCGTCGCGATCGCGGCGGCCGACGACGCCGAGTTCAAGCGCATGGCGGGCGCGATCGGCCGTCCCGAGCTCGGCGGCGATCCGTGCTACGCGACGTTGGCCGCGCGCAAAGCCCACGAGAGCGATCTCGATGTGATCGTCGCGGGATGGACGGCCGGGCGCACGGCGGTCGAGGCGGCGGCAATTCTGCAGGCGGCAGGCGTCGCCGCGGCGGTGGTCGCCGACAACAAATTTCTCTCCGAGGAAGATCCGCAGCTCAAGGCGCGCGAATACTTCGTCTACAAGGAGCATCCCGAGGTCGGCACGCTGCAGCATTGTGGGATACCGTGGAAGATGAGCCGCACGGCGACCGCGGTGCGCGCCGCCGCACCGTGCATCGGGCAGCATACCGACGAGGTGCTCGGCCAGGTGCTCGGCTACGGCGCCGAGGAGATCGCGAAGCTGCGCGCGCAGGGCGCGCTGGATTAGGGCTACGGGCGGCGCCATCGCGCGTGCTCGATTAAATCTGATGTATCGCTTTAAGTATAGCCGGAGTTCAGGAACATGACGCAATTCAAAGTTTTTGTTGAAGGTCTGGCGTTCGGCGAAGGGCCGCGCTGGCATGACGGCAAGCTCTATCTCTCCGACATGCACGCCCATCAGGTGTTGAGCGTCGATAGTGCCGGGCGCAAGACGGTCGTTGCGGAGGTCGCCGCGTGGCCCTCGGGGCTGGGATGGCTGCCCGACGGGCGTCTGCTGATCGTCTCGATGACCGATCGCAAGCTGCTGCGCCTCGATCCCGACGGCCTCAAGACTCACGCCGATATCAGCAAGCTCGCGTCGTTCCACTGCAACGACATGGTGACCGACCCCAGGGGGCGCGCGTACGTCGGCAATTTCGGCTACGACCTGCTGACCAACGCGCCGAAAAAGCCCGCCGAGCTGGTCCTGGTGAATCCCGACGGATCGGCGCGCGTGGTCGCCGGCGATCTCGATTTTCCCAACGGCACCGTGATCACGCCCGACGGCAAGACGCTCGTGGTCGGCGAGTCGATGGGCCATCGGCTGACCGCGTTTGCGATCGCCGACGACGGTTCGCTGTCCAATCGGCGCGTATGGGCCGAACTCGGCGAGGCCGTCCCCGACGGCATCGCGCTGGATGCGGAGGGCGCCATCTGGGTCGCCTCGCCATTCACCCACGAGCTGCTGCGCGTGCGCGACGGCGGCGCGGTCGCCGAGCGAATCAAGTTCGACTCGATGCCGATCGCGTGCGCGATGGGCGGCGCGGGCCGGCGCACGCTGTACGTGCTCACTTCCGAGAGCATCAACCCCGACGAATGCCGGGCCAGGCGCAGCGCGAAAGTCTATGCCGGCGAAGTGGCGGTGGGCGGCGCCGGATGCCCATAATAGGGCTGCGGGCGCGGCTCTGGCGCGCGCGAATTTTCAGCCGACGGATGCGGTAAAGCGTGAGCGTCATCTCGAACCTCGAAGTCTTCGCCGAGCGGCGCCGCCGCTTCATGGACGCGATCGGGCCCGGAGCACTCGCGATTATGCCGAGCGCGCCGGTCGCGATGCGCTCCGGCGACGTCGAATTCGTCTATCGCCAGGACAATGATTTCCACTACCTGACCGGCTTTGCCGAGCCTGAAGCGGTGGCGATCCTGGCACCCGGCGAGCCGCACGAATTCATCCTGATGGTGCGTCCGCGCGATCGCGAGCGCGAGACCTGGACCGGCCGGCGCGCCGGACTCGAGGGCGCGGTCGCCGGCTACGGCGCCAATCAGGCCTTCGCCATCGAGGAGCTCGACGCCGTGCTGCGCCGCCATCTCGACAAGGTCGACCGCGTCTACTATCCGCTCTCGGTCAACGAGCGGATGAACGCGCGCGTGCTCGAACTGATGCGCTACGCGCAGTCGATGCGTCCGCGGCTGGGCACCGGGCCGCATACGCTGCTCGATCCGCGCGAGCTGATCCACGAGGCGCGCTTGCACAAGCGTCCGGAGGAGCTGGCGGCGATGCGTGCGGCGATCGCGATTTCGGCCGAGGCCCATCGGCAGGCGATGGCCCGGGCGCGCGGCGGCATGATGGAGTGGGAGGTCGAGGCGCTCGTCGACTACACCTTTCGCTCGCGCGGCGCGGCCGGGCCGAGCTATCCGTCGATCATCGCGTCGGGCCCCAACGCGGCGACCCTGCATTACATCAACAACGATCGCCGGATGCAGGCCGGTGAATTGCTGTTGATCGACGCCGGCTGCGAGTACGACTTCTACGCCTCCGACGTCACCCGCACCTTTCCGGTCGGCGCGGCTTTCGCGCCGCTGCAGCGCGACCTCTACCAGATTGTCCTCGACGCGCAGTTGCAGGCGATCGAATCGATCCGCCCCGGCATCAAGTTCGACGATCCGCACGAGACCGCCGTGCGGATACTGGTGGAGGGTATGTGCCGCGTCGGATTGCTCAAGGTTCCGGCCGAAGACGCGCTGAAAAGTGGCGCGTGGCGCAGATTTTACATGCATCGCACCAGCCATTGGCTGGGCATGGACGTGCACGACGTCGGGCTTTATCGCGTCGGCGGCGAGTCGCGCACGCTCGAGCCCGGCATGGTCCTGACGGTCGAGCCGGGGCTGTATATTGCGCCCAACGACGAGACCGCGCCGGAGGAGTTTCGCGGCATCGGTATCCGGATCGAGGATGACGTGCTGGTCACGCCCGCCGGCTGCGAAGTGATGACCGCGGCGGTGCCCAAGACGGTCGCCGAGATCGAAGCGCTCACCACGGCCGCCGCCGCGTAACCGGCCGCGCGGGATAGCCGGCGCGCCGCCGATCGCTGCGACTCATTTAGTATCAAAAACCTACAATTCGATTGCACTCGCCGTCCCGACGATGGTCTTGGTGCCGGCGGCTTTTTCGCACCATACTTCGACCTCCGCCCGCGTGCGATTGCCCTCCGGCCGCCGCGCGATAATCCTGCCGCGCGCGCCCGACGATTCCTCGGCCCACAGCACGTTGACCAGCCGCAGATCGAACTTGCCGCCCGCGATAAAGCCCAGGCCGAAGCGCCGCGTCATCATCTCGCCGACCAGGCATACCGACCACATGCCCTGCACCACGATGTCCGGGAAGCCGAACTGGCGCGCGGCCTCGGCGTCGGTATGGTAGTTGCGCGCGGGCCCCGAGAACGCCATGCACATCGCCTGGGAGATCGTGCGCATTGGACCGTCGATCGGCTCGCCGCCGCGCTCGCCCACGGCGAAGCGCCGCGCGGCGGATTTCTCGCGATCGCGATCGACCGCGAAGCCGCCGCCGGCGGGCGCGCCGTGGGCCGCGATCAGGAAGCTCTGATGGGTGCGGCTGCGCTGCACGATACGCCCGTCGGCGCCGGCGATCAGCACCTCGTTGACCACGTACTCGCGATCGCGCTTGACGTAGCGATCGATGATCACCGATCGCGTGTGCAGCGTCTCGCCGGCCGCAATCGGCGCGAAGCCTTCCCATTCCTGGCGCGCGTGCAGATTGCCGAAGACGTTGGGCAGGTACCATGCCTGAGTGCGGAAGACCGCCGAATGGAGCACGAGGGCCGGCGCGATCGGAAATCCGAGCGGCGCGGGCGTGCGGTACCACGGATGGTCGTCGCCGGTCGCCGCGATATAGTTCTCGATCGCGTCGGGGGTGATCTCTGCGGCAAATCCGCCGTAGTCGCGCCCGACGTATACTTCCCTGTCCGAATATATTTCAGTAGTCATGGTCTCGCTCCGCATGCGCGGCGCACCCGCCGCATTAGCGCCTCGCCCGTCTACGCCTAGGACTTGGCCTTCGATGTGACCTTGGCGGCAAACCGCTCGTCGAATTTCGCGCGCTTGACCACCGCCCGCGTATGCGTGCCGGTGCCGATCTCTTCGCGCTCGTCGAAGGCGCGCACGATGAACTCAACGCGCCGCGTATCGCCGCCAGTGACTTCGGCCTCGGCGCGGACCTTCCAGCCTTCGGGCGTCGCCGCCAGATGGCTCACGTTGACCATCGCGCCGACCGTCATGTCGCCCGGCTCGAGATAATCCTTGATCGCATCCATCGCCGCGATTTCCATCGCCAGACTCATGAACGCCGTCGCCAGCACCGGCGGCAGCGAGGGCTCGCGGGTCCCCGCCAGGTCGGCGTGCGCGACCACGAACTCATGTGTTCCCTTCGTTCCCACCGGCACCTGACGCATCGCGATTCTCCCCTCGGTTGATCAACGCGCGGCCGGCGCGCCGTCGCGCCCGAGACCCATCGCGTCGAGTTTCTTGATTACCCACGCCACCCGATCATTGCCCCAGAAGGGTTCGCCCGCGACGATCAGCGTTGGCACGCCAAAGACCCCGTCGGCCGCCGCTTCGTCGCAGGCGTGCGCGAGGTCGGCGGGACCCGCGGACTCGGCGTAGCGGGCGAAGGCGTCGGCGTCGAGTCCGCTCTCGAGCAGCACGCGCGATAGCGCCGCCGGGTCCTCGAGATCGAGTTCGCGTTTGAAAAAGTGCTCGAAGACCCGCGTTGCATACGGTGCAAAGCGGCCCTCGCGCGCCGCGTAGAGGCCGCTTACCAGGGCCAGGCGCGAATCAAAGAGCTTTTGCGGTCCGCGGATTATCAGGCCGCGATCGTTAGCGAAGCGCCGCGCGTCGGCGTAGAGATAGCGCACCTTGAACCAATGGATCGGCTGGCGATCCGCGACCTCGCCGCCATAGGCCGCGCGCGGTTCAAAGTCGCGCGGGAGGAAGCGCAGGGCGATCCGATGCGACCGCTCGAGAGCGAGCGTCGGCGCCAGCGCCAGGTAGCTGAAAGGACTCTTGAAGTCGTAGTAGAATTTGACGGATTCGGCAGCGGCGTCCATGGCGGTCTCCGCCTTGTGTGATAGCCGAAATCATCGCACGGCAAAAGCGCCGGCCCGCCGCGATCGGCTCAACAGCCGTTCGATGGTCTCGAAGAGCAGCGCGCGCTCGATCGGTTTGGTCACGAACCCGTCGCATCCGGCGGCCCGCGCGAGTTCGCGATCCTCCGGCGAGGCATGGCCGGTGACCGCGACCACCGGCGTGCGGTTGAAGCGCCGCGTGCCGCGCAGCATCCGGGTGAGTCTCAGGCCATCGTCCGCGCCGCGCAGCGACAGATCCATCAGGACCAGGTCGATCGGTTCGCGCCGCGTCGCGACGATCCGATGCACCTCGCTTCCATTTGAGGCGAGCAGCACGTCGAACTGATTCTTGAGCAGCAGGTCCATGTAGAGCAGGTTGTCGGGATCGTCCTCGACCACCATGATCACCGGACGCTCCGCGCCGGCCCGGGTCGCGATGCGGGCCGCATCGGCCGCCGGCGCAAGCGGCGCTGGACCCGCCGCGCTGGCGCTCGACGCGAAGCCGATCGTGAAGGTGGTCCCGCTACCCTTATGGCTCTCGAAGCTGATCCGCGCCTGGTTGAGTTCCAGGTAGCTGCGGGTCAGCGCCAGGCCCAGTCCCGCGCCCTCGAAGCTGCGGGTCATGCCAGCCTCTTCCTGCCTGAAGGGCTCGAACAGATGGGCCTGAAAGCGCTCGTCGATCCCGATGCCGGTGTCGCTCACCGCGATACACGGCAGACCGCGGTCGCCGCGATACAGCCGCACGCGCACGCCGCCGCCCGTGGTGAACTTGATCGCGTTGTCGAGCAGATGCGCAATCGCCTGGCCGACGCTGTACTCGTCGCCGTGCGTCGCCGCATCCTCGGCTTCGATTTCAACCGTCAGACTGAGATTCTTTTCCCGCGCCCGCGCCCGCACCTCCTCGACCTGCCGATTGATCAGCGGTCCCAGCCGCACCGTCCGCGGTCTGAATTCAAAGGTCCCCGATTCCATTTTGGAATAGTCAAGGATGGTGTTGATGGTGCGCATCAGACGCCGGGAGGCGCGGCCGACGGCGTCGACATGTTCGGCCTGGCTGTCGTCGCCGAGGCTCGCCAGATGGTCCGCGATGAGATCGTTGTAGCCCAGGATCACGTTGATCGGCGTGCGCACCTCATGGCTCATGTTGGCCAGAAAGGCCGACTTGAGCCGCGACGCTTCGAGCGCCGCGTCGCGCGCCCGCTCGAGTTCCGCCGCCGCCCGCTTGCTCTCGGTCACGTCGCGGCCGATGCCCGCGACGCCGGTCAGTACACCCCGCTCATCGCGAATCGGTGAGAGCGTCACGGCTACATTGATTACCCTGCCGTCGCGCCGGTGGCGCTGGATCTCATATCGTTCGGTGCCGCTGCCCGCGGCTAATTTCTGTACGCAGGCCTCGATCAAACTGGCATCCTCCGGCATCCACATGAAGTCGGGCCGCCGGCCGATCACTTCATCGGCACGGTAGCCGTACATGCGTTCCGCCCCCGCGTTCCAGCTCGTCAGCGTGCAGTCCGGCTCCATACTCACGATCGAATCGTCGGTGCTGGCGACGATCGAGGCGAGCAGTGCCTGCATGCGGGCCGCGCGCATGCGCTCCGAGATATCGCGCACGTTCACCAGGATTCCCGGGTCATTTCCGCAGTCGGGCAGCGCGCGCATCACGATTTCGCATTCAAGCCCTTCGCCAGAGTTGCTCCGCAGCCGCAGCTTGCCGCTGACGACCTTTCCGGGATGCGCGATGGCTTCGTTCATCATGCGGTCGCGGTTCGCGAGATCGTCCGGATGGACGAAGTCGGCGCCCGGCCGTCCGGCCATCTGGTCAGGCGTCAAGCCGACCAGCGTCATGCTGGCACCGTTGATGAAGCGCACGGTCCCGGCGTAATCGAGCATCACGATTGCGTCGGTCGAGTTTTCCAGCACCGCGCGCAGGTAGTCATCTTTGCGCGCGAGCGCGCGGCCGGACCGTTCACGCTCCATCGCCCCGGCAATAATATCGGCGATCGCCTGCATGAAGCTCGCATCGGCGCGCGAGTAGCTGTGCGGCTTGAGGCTGTAGGCGCTGATTACCCCGAGCGGCCGGCCGCGCAGCCTGAGCGGCGCCGCGATACCGCTGCATATTCCGTACGCCAGCAACCGCGGATGCGGCGTGAAACGGGTCTCCGCCGACAGGTCATTGCAGACCACCGGTTGATCGACGGACAGCGCGAATTCGGTCTGCGACTTGCCGTCAGCTTCGACCGTTAAGCCCACGTCCCATTCGCTGTTCAAGCCCCAGTTCGCGATACAGCGTAGTTGATTCGTCTCTTCGACCACTTCGGTCACCGCGGCAAGGTCGGCGCCGAGTCCCCGCGCCGCCAGTGCCGCCGCCTCATTCACCAGCACGACGATGCGCTCGCCCTGCAGCGCCCGCGCGCTCAGCCGATCGACGCCGTCCCGGCGGAGGGGGCGCGATAGCGCTCGATCCTCGGTGCGATCCGCCGCTAGGTGACTGACGTCATCGCGCGGTGGCGTGAGTTGCGCGGATGCCGCGGCTAACTTGCCGGCGGCCTCCGGCGCGCGAGCAGCGGTCGGCGGTTGCATGCGAAAGGCCGAGCGCTGGATGCCGTTCTCGCCCTTCACCAGAACGTGATCGGTATATTCGCTATCGCTAGTGCCGCGGAGTTCTGCCTCGAGAGAATGATCAATATCCATGTAATGCGTGTCCTAGTCAGATCAAACGACAAAATTGATCCGACTCACTCCCGCGATCACTGACGCAAGGCTCGCGCCATCGCTGAGGTCGCCCGAAATACTAAGCAGGGAATTGAAGAATTTGGCGTGCGGCAAGAATATGGCCGACTGCGAACACGATCCGCGTCGCACAATGACGCATCGCGAGACCGTTTCGTGCGGTTATAGCCATTGAGGCAAACGATATCCGGACATGTGACCCGGACCGATTCACTTTGCCGCCGCGAACCTTCGACATTCGTCGCGCGCTTAAGTGCCCGCTGAAGAAATCGTGTGGCCTCGCGAGGCGCCCGCGCGCGGCCTGGCCGCCGACGGGGGCCAAGGCAGAGCTATCGCGGGTCGGCGTAGCTCTCGTCGAAGCGCTGCGCACCGTCGAGCTTGGTGCGCTTTGCCTCGTGGCTGGTCAGGCTGTGAATCGCCGCGATCAGCGTCGGCCGCCGCACCGGCTTGCTCACGTGCGTGTCGCAGCCGGCGTCGAAACTCTTATGCACCGCCTCGTCGAGCACCGATGCGGTCAGTGCGATGATTGGCGTGTGGCCGCAATTATTCTTCTTTTCCCATTCGCGAATCAGCCGCGCGGCGGTATAGCCGTCCATCACCGGCATCTGGATATCCATCAGGACCACGTCGTAGCGGCCGGCGACGAATTTCTCGACCGCGATCTCGCCGTTCTCCGCATGGTCGAGCTGACAGGCACTCTTCTTGAGGAAGGCTTCGATCAGCAGACGATTGTCCGGCGAGTCGTCGGCGATCAGAATTTTGAGCGGCCGATCCAGCGTCAGCGGCGCGGGCGTGCCGGCGTCCGCCTCCGGCGTCGTCTCCGGAGCGGACGCCACGGTCGTCGCGATCGCTGCTGCCATCGCGGGCTGGGCAGTTGCGGCGCGCTGCCCGATCATCGTGCGGATCAGCGCGAGGAGTTCCGCGCGCCGCACCGGCTTGATCACGTGATGCATGAATCCCATCTTGCGCAGCAGCGGGAGTTTTATGTTGAGATCGTCCGAAGTGAGCATCGGTATGACCATCCCGGCGCCGTGCGCCTGTTCGCTGACCCGCCGCGCCAGCTCGACGCCGTCGGTTGCCGCCATCCGGCAATCGAGCAGTACGAGATCGAAGGGCGTGCCCCTGCTGTTCATCTGGCGCAGGCGCTCGAGGGCGTCTTCGCCATGGTCGGTCGCGGTTACTTCCGCGCCCTGTTGGGTGAGAATTTCGCCGAGCGCCTGCCGATTGACGGCGGTGTCATCGACCACCAGCACGCGCGCCCCGGCCAGATCAGCTACCCGGTCGATACTGCGTTCGCTCGCACCCGCCTGCACCCCAAACGTCGCGGTGAAATGGAAGGTGCTGCCCCGGCCGACTTCGCTGTCGACCCAGATCCGTCCGCCCATCAACTCGACCAACTGCTTGACGATCGCGAGTCCGAGCCCTGTGCCGCCATATTTGCGCGCGGTCGAGCTGTCGGCCTGCGCGTAACTCGCAAAGATTTTTTCCCGCTCCTCGGGCGAGATCCCGATGCCGGTGTCGGAGACGCTGAACTCGAGCGCGCCGGGCGCCGCATCGCCGGCCGCGCGATCGATCGTCAGCACGATCTCGCCATGCTCAGTGAATTTAAGCGCGTTGCCGATCAGGTTGATCAGCACCTGCCGCAGCCGCAGCGGATCCCCGATGATCGCGGTCGGGACTTCGGGCGCCACCCGCACGGCCAGTTCGAGGCCCTGCTGGTGGGCGCGGATCGAAAGCGTTTCGGCCACCCGCTCGGCCAGATCGGCGACGTCGAAATTGGCCGTCTCGAGGTTCAGCCTGCCGCTCTCGACCTTGGCGAAGTCGAGGATATCGTTGATCAGGTCGAGCAGCGCGTTGCCGTTGTTCATCATGATGCTCAGGTACTTGTGCTGCTCGTTGCTGAGCTCGGAATCGTTGAGCAATTCGGCCATCCCCAGGATCGCGTTCATTGGCGTGCGAATCTCATGCGACATGCTCGAGAGGAAATCCGACTTCGCCCGTGAGGCCTGTTCGGCCGTCTCGCGTGCCGTCACCAGCACCCGTTCGGCTTCCTTGATACGGTTGATGTCGCGCGTCACCGCGAGCACGCAGGGGCCGTGGCTGAACTGCATCAGCGCGCCCGAGACCAGGCACGAACGGGCCTGTCCCTTGCGATTGACGAAAGTCGCTTCGAGATTGCGCACGTAGCCGTATTGCTTGATCTGGCGGTAGTATTCCTCGCACTCGCCGGGGTTCGCCCACATGCCCAGCGCGCGATCGGTCGAGTGCAGGACTTCGTCACGGGTAAAGCCGATTTTAAGAAACTGGCTGTTGACGTTGAGGAATTGTCCGTCGGGAAAGCGCGCGATCGAGACCGGGTCGGGGTTGGCTTCGAAGATCTGCCAGATCTGCTGCTCGCTCTCGCGCATCGCGCTGAGGCGCGCCGCCAGCCTGCGGCGATAGTTCTCGCCCATCACCGCGGTAAACTGCGAGAAACCCACCGCGGTCAATATTGCCAGCCAGCGGAAAGGCGCGTAGCCATCGGCGAAGTGCACTACCGCCGCGTTGGCGCCCATCGCGCTGAGACACAGTCCCGAGAACACCATTTGGCAGCGCGGTCCCCACGGCACCACCGCCGAAGAGCCGAACATCAGCAGCAAAAGCGAAATGAAAATCGCGATTCCGTCGTGCGAGATAATGCTGATTGCGGTCGCGCTGAGCACCAACCCCGTACATAGACCGAACGCCATCGTGCGCCAGCGGTGCCGATAGACTTCGCTCCATGTCAGCCCGAGCATCAAGGCGGTCACGCCGAGGTCGGCACCTAAAATAGGCGCCACGAGATGCGTGAGATTGGGGGCAAAATAGAGGCCGAGACACAGATGAGTCAGTTCGAACACCAGAATCGCCGCCATCCCGAAGCGGCTGAAGCGCAGTATCTGATCCTCGTTCGCGTCCTCGATCGCGTCGCTGTAGCGGGTGATTCCAGAGGCGAAGAAGCCACTGTGGCGTCGTTCGCTCTCTTCCGCTTCGATATTCCGAATCATTGGCTCAGATGCCATGCTGCACCTTGGTCTTGCGGCGCCGCATTTCTGTGGCTTCCGAGAAACCTGCAAGCAAGCTCGATGCCGGAAGTTACAGTCGGCCGCACCATCCCCGCTGCCCGCACCTACTAGCGCCTCCGGGCCACCCAGTCGCGGCCCGGCTTAGCGCATCGCAATAACTCACGTGGACATCACGTAACATGTTGATACGCCACATGAATTGCCTGTCTTGAGAGACCTCAACGGCCCTGTATCGATCCTTCCTGTGCGGGATTTCGCGCTGGTGATTTACAATGGTTATTGGAGTTGCTGCAACATTGATGCAGCGGAGCAACACGCTGTTGCAGACAATGTAGGATATGTTTTTCTCTAATACATTCAATCGACTTTAATTATTCAATAGCTGGCATTTCAGTCGCGATTTCGTCTTTGGCGCGGCCTTACTCAGCGTGTCATTCAGAGACGATCGGCGCTCCGGTGCGAGACGATCCTAACCCCGGCCTGCGCGGCGATGCGACCGATGCGCGCGCGGTCACCACTTGACACGACGACCCTCCAGGCGGTCGATTTAGAATGCGGCGGGCGCGGCGTTCCCTAATTGCGCGCGACGCTCACGGAGGATCCATCCATGGCACTGCGAATTCCGACGGCGGCAGAACTGAATGAGTTGGCGGCGGCCAATCACTTTCACCTGAGTGCTGATGAGCTGACCGATTTTCAGGCGCTGACACCGGCGATGTTCGCCGTGCTCGACGGACTCGATCAGATGCCCGTGCCGTCGCGTCCGCTGAAATATACCGATCGCGATCCCGGTTCGCGTCCGCATCCCAAGGACGATCCGCTCAACGCGATCATCCGGCGCTGCTCGGTCAAGGGCGCGCGCGGCGGAGCGCTGGCCGGCAAGCGTATCGGCATCAAGGACAATATCAGCGTAGCGGGAATCCCGATGACCTGCGGCTCGCTGGTGATGGAAGGTTACGTGCCGGAGCACGACGCGACCCTGGTAACCCGCATCCTGGACGCCGGCGGCGAGATCGTCGCCAAGCTCAACTTGGATAACTTCGCCTTCTCCGGCGCGGGCGATACGAGCGCCTTCGGACCGACGCGCAACCCGCTCAATCGCGACCACTTAGCCGGCGGATCGTCAGGCGGTTCGGCTGCGGCGCTCGCCTATGACGACTTCGACCTCACCGTCGGCGGCGACCAGGGCGGCTCGATCCGCATCCCCTCGTCGTGGTGCGGCGTGGTCGGTCTCAAACCCACCCACAGCCTGGTGCCGTACACCGGATGCGTCGGGATCGATCCGACCTTCGACCATGCCGGACCGATGGGCCGGACGGTGGCCGACGTCGCGCTGCTGCTCGAAGTGATCGCGGGTAAGCATCCCGGCGATCCGCGCCAGGGCGAGATCAAGGTTGAACGCTACACCGCGGCGCTCGGCAAGGACTTGAAGGGCATGTGCATCGGCGTGGTCCGCGAGGGTTTTGGCTGGCCGGTCTCGGAGCCCGAGGTTGACAGCGCCGTGCAGGGCGCGATCGCGGCGCTCGGCAAAATGGGTGCGCAGGTCGAGGAGGTCTCGATTCCGATGCATCGCCAGGCCGACGGTATCGCGTGGGCCCTGATGGCGGAGGGTGCGGCGGCGCTAATCTATGGCAACGGCATCGGCTATCACTACCAGGGCGAATACGACGCCGGCTTCGCCTCGGCCTTCGGGCGCTTCTGCCAGGCGCAGGGCGACGACCTGCCACCGACCGTCAAGCTGGTCGCGCTGGTCGGCAGCTACCTGAATCGCCGCTACCACGGCCGGCTTTATGCCAAGGCGCAAAATCTGCGCGGGACGCTGCGCGCCGCCTACGATTCCGTGCTCGGCGGATGCGACGCGATTGCGATGCCGACCACGCCGATGCGCGCGCATCGCTACCAGCCCAACCTGCGCCCCGGCGAAATCGTCGCTCATGGATGGAACATGCTCGGCAATACCGCCCCATTCGACATGACCGGCCATCCGTCACTGAGCGTGCCGTGCGCGCTGGCGGGTGGTCTGCCGGTGGGCCTGATGCTTACCGGACGGCATTTCGACGAGCTTGCGCTGCTGCGGATTGGCGACGCCTTCGAGCGCAACTTCGACTGGCGTCGCGCCCGCTAGGGAACCTCTGCACAAGTCAGGTTGTCATTCTGAGCGCAGCGAAGAATCCCGGATCCGAGACCCATTCGCTTCGCTCAGGGTGACAGCAGAGCCTTGTGCAGAGGTTGCCTTGACGGCGAATGCGCGGAGCAAACATGCGCCCGCGATCGCAAGCCGCGACCGCGAACATCCGCGGAGAGATTCGCATATCCACAAATAGAGTCAATACGCTTATGGTGAACAATATCCACACGCTGCGGGTGACTAGCGATGGCCGAGCCGGCTGATACCGCTCTGATCACGGGCTACCACGCCCATATCTACTACGACGACGAATCGCGTCCGCATGCGGCGCGCCTGCGCGAGCTGATCGAAGGGCGCTTTGCGGTGGCGATGGGGCGCTGGCGCGATCAGCCGGTCGGCCCGCATCCGCAAGCCATGTACCAGGTGGCGTTCGCGGCGACGGAATTCGCGATGATCGTGCCGTGGTTGATGCTCAATCGCGACGGGCTGACGATCCTGATTCATCCCGAATCCGGCGACGCCTATGCCGATCACGCGATCCATGCGCTGTGGCTTGGCGAGAAGCTGGCGCTCCGACTCGACATCCTGCGCAAACTAATCGGCGCGTAGACCGACGGCCGCGATCGCCGCGGCGCATCGTCGGCGATGGCTATTCGTGCCGGGCCGGCGGGTTTTCGAGATCGTTCTGGAGGCCGGCCAGCTTGAGATTCAGATCGGCGACCAGCTTGTCGAAGCCGCCGGTGTTCATTACGCGGTTGAACTGGTTGCGGTAGTTCGCGATCACGCTGATCGCGTCGACCGTCACGTCGTAGATTTTCCATTCGCCATGGCTCAGGTGCATCAGGTAATTGACCGGGATAGCGTCCTTCTGCTCGGTCACGTTGATATTGCTGAAGACCTGCGCGTAGTCGGCGTCCTCGAAGGTTTCATGGGTGAATTGCACCTTGACCGTAAGCAATTCCTGCTGGACCTTTTGCACTGTGTAGTCCTGCAGTTTGCTCAGGTAGGCATCCTGGATAAAGCTGGCGAACAGCGGCACGAATTGCGCGCGTTGGGCGGCCGTCAACTCGCGCCAATGGTAGCCCATCACTGAGCGCGCCATCGACTCGAAATCGAAATACTTCCCGGCCAGCGTGCGCAGCTTTTCGCGCCGATCGCGCAGCGCCATCTGTTTATCGTTGAACACCGCGATCACTTCGCCGACCCCGCCCTGCACGAGGCGCATCGGATCGTTAATCGCCTCGCCGGGCGCGCCCGCGATGGCGCTTGGCGGATCGGCATAGGCCACCCCGTGCGGCGTCGCGGCAACCAGCCACGCGGCCGTGGCTAGCGCGATCGCATAGCGAGCCAGGCGGCTGGGCCTTGCGGCAACATGGCGTGGGCGGGCAGGGCGATCGTTTTCCGGATGCGGGCGGCGTCGATACGAAGTCATCGCGAGCGATTCTATCGCAGATGCCGCGTCGATGTTATCGACGCGGCGCCCGCTAGGGAACCTCTGCACCAGGCTCTGGTGTCACCCTGAGCGAAGCGCATGGGTCCCGGATCCGGGATTCTTCGCTGCGCTCAGAATGACAACCTAACTTGTGCAGAGGTTCCCTAGGGCAAGCGCGGGATATGCTCGAGCGCGGCCGGATTCTCGAGCGCGGCGAGGTCGCCCGGCGGCTTGCCCAGATGAATCGCGCGCAGTACCCGGCGCATGATCTTGCCGTTGCGCGTGCGCGGCAGATCGGGCACGAAGTAGACCGCCTGCGGCCGCAGCGGCTTGCCCAGCACCTCGGCGACCTTGTCGGCGACGCGCCCGGCGAGTTGCGCCGTGGCCTGCGCTCCTGGCTTGAGCACGGCGAAGACCACCGGCACTTCGCCCTTGGTCGGATGGGGCACGCCGATCGCCGCCGCCTCCTTAAGCGCGGTAATCGCGGTCGCCGCCGACTCGACTTCGGCCGGGCCCAGCCGTTTGCCAGCAATCTTGAGCGTATCGTCGGAGCGCCCGAGCAGCATCCAGTTGCCGGCGGCGTCGGTCAGCGCCCAATCGCCATGCACCCAGGTGTCGGTGAAGCGGCTCCAGTAGGTTTCGAGATAGCGATCGGGGTCGTTCCAGAAGCCGTTGGTCATCCCCGGCCAGACGTTGAGCGCGGCCAGTTCGCCGACCACGTTGACCACTTCGCGCCCTTCGTCGTCCAGTGCGGCGACGTGGATTCCCGGCACGGCGGTGTTGAAGCCGCACGGGCTGATCGGGCGCATCGTAACGCATCCGAGCAGGCCGCCCGCGATTTCGGTGCCGCCCGAATAATTGATGATCGGGCGGCGGCGATGCCCAACCTGATCGAACAGCCAGGTCCAGGCCTCGGGATTCCAGACCTCGCCGGTCGATCCGAGGATGCGCAGCGACGACAGATCGTGCCGATCGGCATGCGCGGCGCCCGACGGAATCAGCGCGCGCACCAGCGTCGGCGAGATGCCGAGATGAGTAATGCGATGGCGCGCGATCATGCTCCACAGCCGATCGGGGGCGGGAAAGTCGGGCGCACCTTCATAGAGGAAGGCGGTCGCGCCGAGCGTCAGCGCGCCGATAATCAGCCACGGACCCATCATCCAGCCCATGTCGCTGAACCAGAAGACGCGCTCGCCCGCGCGCACGTCGAACAGATGCGCCATGTCTTGCGCACCCTTGAGCGGGAAGCCGGCGTGGTAATGCACGGTGCCCTTGGCCCGGCCGGTGGTGCCCGAGGTGTAGATGATCATGAACGGGTCCATACTGGCCATCGACTCGACCGGGGCGTCGGTGGCTTCGGCGGCGACGATTTCGTCCCAATGGAGCGCGCCGGCGACGGGCGCCGACCGATCCATGCGGCGCACCGCGACGATATGCCGGACGCATCCGGCGAGTTCGGCGGCGTGGCGGGCGAAGTCGGCCAGCGCGACCGGGTGCCCGCGGCGCCAGAAGCCGTCGGCGGTGATCAGAACCTTCGCGCCGGCGTCGCTCAGGCGGACGGCGGCGGCCTCGGCGCCGTAACCCGAGAAGATCGGGATGAAGATTGCGCCGATCTGCGCGATCGCCAGGGTCGCGATTGCGGTCTCGGGGATCATCGGCAGAAACAGTCCCACCCGATCGCCGATACCGACGCCGAGCTTGCGCAAGGCATTGGCCGCGCGGCCGACCTCGCGCGCCAGCTCCGCGTAGCTCAGCGTGGCAGTCGCGCCGTCTTCGCCCTCCCAAATAATTGCTGGCTCGGCAGCGTCCGCGCCCCGCGCATGGCGATGGAGCGCGTTGTGCGTCAGGTTGAGGCGGCCGCCCGGGAACCATCGCGGCCATTGCACGCCGGCCGAGGTGTCGACGACCGCGGTGAACGGCGCGAACCATTCGATGCCGAGCAGGTCGAGCGTCTTGCGCCAGAAAGTATCGCTGTCGGTGATACTGCGGCGGTAAAGCTCGGCGTACGCGGCTTCGGGATGGGCGGGGTCGGCGGCGATACCCATCGCGGCGGCGAGCCGGGCAAGCTGGCTGCCGGTCACGTAATCCGCGCTGGGAAACCATACCGGCGCGGAGAGCGCCACCGCATGTTCACCGTTCGATTCCATCTTGCTCCTTGTCCCTCGCGTGCTTCGCGCGTTCACGGTCTATTCACGCGGCTGACGCTCCTGCGGTAACCAGTCGAAAGTACGCTACAATCCCAGTCGAATTTCGAGCGCGAATCGTGCCCGTCTAATTTATCATAGCGCCGCCGAACAAGCTCGCGCGACGTTTGTTTCAACTGCCGATCCAACTATGATCCATTCGCCAAATCTGGTTGGATCTCTCCGGGGTGGAAAAATTGAAGGATAGCGAGGCGCGCGACGACGGTCGGGAGCTAGCGCCCGCGGCCGTCAAGGCGCCCGCGGCGAGCTCCGCCGCAGTCGGTGCGGCTGAGCAGTTCGACTGGGACTCGGTCTCGCGCTTCAAGCAGCCCGAGGACAGCCTCGGCTATCTGCTGTGGCAGACCGCGCACGGCTGGATGCGCCGGCTGAACAGCGAGTTCGTCCCGCACGGCATTACTCATCTGCAATTTATCGCGCTCGGATCGACGCTGTGGCTGACGCGTATCGGCCAGCCGCCGTCGCAGGTGCGGCTGGCGGAGTTCTGCGCGATGGACCCGATGCTGATCTCGAAGGTGGTGCGCGCGCTCGAGAAGCGCCGCGCGATCGCGCGCACTCCCGATCCGCACGATACGCGCAGAAAACTGCTCACCCTGACCGACGAGGGACGCGCGATCATCCTGCAATGTATTCCGATCGTCGAACGCGCCTACGAACAATGCTTTGGGCCGATTGGCGAACAGGAGCCGCAGTTTCACGCGGTCCTGCTGCGGCTGTTTCGCAGCATGAAGGCGGGCGAGGCCGAGTAGCGCGGCGCCGTCCGCGAACCGGAGAGGCCATCGCGCACCCCGGCAGGAAAAAACTCATCGATCGCTACTATCCCGGCGGCGCGCGCAACGGTACGGCGGCGTTCTACGGATGGGTGCGCGAGTTCGTCACGCCGGCGACCGTGATGCTCAACCTGGGCGCGGGGCCTGCGACCAATCAGCCCCTGCGCATCTTCAAGGGCGCGGTCGCGCGCGTGGCCGGCGCCGACGTCGACCCGGCCGTGCTTGAAAACCGCGAACTCGACGACGCGCGCGTGTTCAAGGCCGGCGCGCCGATGCCCTACGGGGCCGGCGAGTTCGACCTGGTGCTGAGCGATTTCGTGCTCGAACATATCGAGCATCCGCTGCAATTCGCCGGCGAGGTGCGCCGCGTGCTGCGGCCCGGCGGATCATTTTTTTTCCGCACGCCCAACCGTATGCACTATGTATCGATCGTCGCGCGCGCCACGCCGCATTGGTTTCACACGCGCTTCGCCAACCGGGTGCGCGGACTGGACACGGCGAACCATGAACCCTACCCGACGTACCATCGGATGAACTCGCGCGCGGCGCTGGGCCAAATCGCGCGCGCGGCGGATTTCGCGTCGGTCGAACTGCGGATGTGCGAGGCCGAGCCAAGCTACCTGGTCTTCAATCCGATCGCTTTTTTGGCCGGCGTCGGCTACGAGCGCGTGGTCAATCGCTTCGATATGCTGGCGGGGATCCGCGCCGATATTTTCGGCCGAATGGTGAAATAGCGCCTGGTCCGGATCTCGCTATGGCGATGTGGCGCGTGCCGTGCCAATCGCGGTCGCGGACGGAGGGGAAGCGAGTTCGGCCGACTGGATCAGCAAATTGAGCAGCACTAGGTAGATCAATCCCCACAGCGTGCCGCCGAGCACCAGTGAGGTCGCCGATTCGATCTGCAGTAGGTTGACGCAGGTGTAGACCGCGCCGACGACTGCGCCAAGGCCCATTCCCGGATGCACGAACAGTATCTGGGTCGCGCGATAGAGCATCCCGAACAGGAACATCGAGATGATCAGGCCGGGCACGCCGAAGTTGCTATAGCCCTCGATAAGCTGGGATAAATTGAAAGAAGTACTTGAATTATTCTGATCGAGCAGGCCGTAGCGATGGCCGAAGGTCTGGCCGGTGATCTCCGCGGGCTTGTCGGGCCAGATAAAGCGCGGAATCGGCTTGTACAGCAGCGGATAGTAACTCGCGCCGTACCAGTAGGGCACGATCCCGGGCGTATCGTGCAGCACGTCGGCGAAGGTCAGCGTATCGGTCTCGAGGCGGCGCAGCGAAATCTGGACCAGCTCGTCGGTCGATCCGTCCTCACCCGCGACGAGTCCGGTCGCGGTTTGGCCGACCAGTTGGGCGAGCATCCGGGTCTGATCGAGCTGCGACGCCTGCTGCATGATGCCGCCGCTCCAGGTCATCAGGCGAAAGGCGCCCTCGGCCGGCCGCAGGATGAAGAACGCCGCGCCGCCGATCATCAGGATGAGCCATGGGATGCGTCGGCGGATCGCGGCATAAGTGAAGATCAGCGTGACGGCGACGATCAGGCCTTGCGAGGTCAGGCCCGAACCGAGTCCGAACCAGAAGCGCAGCGGCACCAGGACGAGCCACAGGAACAGTCCGGTCGCGCGATCCAGCCGGCCGATCAGTTGCAGCACCAGCAGGATGCACATGCCGATGAGGCAGAGATCGGAGGCGAAGGTCGCAAGCTGGGCGACGCTTGCGGGAATCTCGACCGTCCGGTCGATCAGATAGACGGCCAAGCCGGCGATACTGAACAATATGCCGTCGAACTTGATGTTGCCGACGCGCCGCCAACGCATCGTGACTCGCGGCAGCACCTCTTGCAGGAGCAGGCGCTGCGGTCCGTAATAGCCCGCCATCACGCAGGCCAGCCCGAGCAGAATCAGTTCGAGCGCGCGCGCGACATAGAGATGCGAGATCGGCGCGGCGACCCACATCGTGCCGTAATCCCGGACTATGAAGAGCGGCGCGGCATAGTAGGTCGTGAAGATCAGTCCGAAGAACGGCATCAGCGGCAGCCCCGGATCCCGCCCGTCCATCCAGAGCCACGCGGGCACGGCGGAGAGCGCGATAATTGCCGACGCGAGCAGTCGCTCGCGCACGGTCGGATTGGACGAGCCGAAGAGATTGAGCGCGGCGATCAGCAATGCGAAAGCGAGAATGAAGGCCACGCGCCGGGCGAGAGTGAACGATCCGGCGGGTGGACGCGTGACGATCTCGTACCACGAACGCATGCGCGCCGCGTCGATTGGGCGGGCGGCGTCGTCGGCCGCAAGGGCCGCGTGATCACGGAGCACTGTCGCTGATTCGTTCACCGGATCTGGTAGTTATTCATAGCGTGCGCTTTGATCGATAGTTAGTTCAGGGCGCGCGCCCGGTCAACTGATCGATCATATTAACCAATAGCACACGCACGGCCGATGGTTCGTGGCAAATTGGGAATCGGAATCAGTTGGCGCGGTGAGCGATTGAAGGTCGAGAAGTGAAATGCTTCGTCCTGACGGGGCTTTGATTAGTCTGACACGTCATATACGCGCTGTAGTGTTCGGATGAAGATGGAAATGCGCCGCGCGTCCCGGAAGTGGGAATTCGTTCGTAACGATTGCGCCAATTCAACCCGCAGCGGCCTCGCGGGCTGTTCCAGATTGGACCTGGCGATTCGCTATCGTCTGATTAGTCAGTTGATAGTGGGATACGGTAGCCGGCGATTGCTGGCCCCGCAGTTGCACTTACTCATGGCATGCTCAAACGCAACATTAACCGCATCGCCAGCGCTCCGAACTTCAGGCTCAACCGATGGGCGCCTGCCGCGGCCGGAGCGATACTCCTGCTGGCCGGCTATGCGGGAACCGCGGCGGCCTTTATCAACGTCGCGGACTTCGGTGCCAAGGGCGACGGCAGCGACGCCACGGCGGCGATTCAGGCGGCGATCAACAGCGCTGGCGGCAATGGCGACACGATCTACCTTCCCGCCGGGAATTACGGGATCAGCGCGAGTCTCACGATCACCAAGGTAATGGGCCTGCGGATTCTGGGCGACGGCGTATTTGCCACCGACCTGCAGCCGACCTCCGGGATGGCCGGCAAGCCGGTGGTGCTGTTCACCGACGCGATGCACTGCACGATCGAGAACCTCTCGGTCTTTGGGCTGAGCGGCGCGCCACCTTCGGCCGGAATCGAGTCGGACTCGGCGGCCGGCGGCGAAGCGACCCACCTGACGATCAAGGATGTCGAAGTCGGATCGCTGAGCGCCGCCAGCATCGTCGACGGCATCAAGTACTATAATCCGGCCAATGCGGACTGGAACAACGACCTGGGCTTCATCGAGAATGTCGATATCAACAATTTCACCCACGCCGGCTACTCGATCAGCGGCGTCAATCCGCTCGGCCTGACGATCCAGGGCGGGATCGTCGGCTACGGCCCGATCGGAGTCTACATGCAAGGCGGTTCGATCAAGATGTCGGGCACGCACTTCGACGACCTGACCGACGTCGCTTTTGATTTCGAGAACGTGTCGAACGGCACCTGGGGCTTTTACCAGCATTCGATCGAAATCGTGAACGTGTCGGCGGAAGGCGACCAGGCGACCCTGCTGCGCACGGGGACCGACGGCGTCAACGTCAGCCTGACCAATGTCGACTACAAGTTCTCGCCGGCCAACGCGCCGATTATCGACTACCAGAGCACCGGGTCGCTGTTCATCACGGCCTCGACCTTCTTCATGCTGGGCAACAGCCCGACCTTCCAATTGGTCGGCGGCCCGAGATCGATCATCACACTGACCGACAACTCGATCGCGTTGAACAGTCTCACGCTCGACGGCCATATCCTCTCGCAGGGCAACTGCTGGGGTGGTGCGCCGCATCTGACGGCGACCAGGGGCTCGACCATCGCGGAAGGGATCGAGGCGTGCGGTGGCAAGTTCGTCAGGAAGATGGTCCGCAGCAACTGATCGGCGGCTGCGACCGGTTAACGTCCGAGGCCTGGCGGAGCTGAACGCGGCCCGGCGCTCGGCTGTGCGGATGGATTGATGCTCGCCCTCGCGGCGGTCTCCTGGATTGGCCTCTTCCCCCCGCTCGTCAACCGACGCATTCTACTGATTCCTGCCGCGCGTCATCGCGTGAGATCGGTGGCGCGGGCCGGACCGCTCCAAATACCGTTTAAGAGGCTGGCCAGGCGAAAGCCCGCTTTCGCAAGCTGATGGCCCGCGATGACGCTGGCGTGATCGAGGTAGGAATCGTCGAGGTCGAGCGTCACCCCCGGGGCATTCGAGCATCCGTGGACCGCCGAGGGGCACGGCTTGATCGGCAGGTGCAGCGCGCCATAGATCTCCGTGCGGGCAATCTGATGCGATTCCCAGGCGATGTCGTCGGCGCTGTTCGCGCGCCATACGTCGGTGGCCCGCTCGGCGGCGTAAGTTCGTTCGAGGTCGTGGGCGGTGGCCGCGGCGCCGCGCGCCTCAAGATCGCCCTCAAGCCGGTAGACGAGGGTATTGTCCCACAGGGCGTGCAGATTACGCGCGCGGGCGGGGCGATCCACGGCGATGCAATTGCCGCCTTCGTCGGCGTCGTTGGTGGCGTGCAGCGGCTGATGAACGTCGCCGACCAGATGGATGACGAAGGCCAGATCGCCCGACCGACCCCAGTTGTCGTAGCGCCCGTCGCGCAGGCGCTCTACGTAATCGTCGATTTTGGCGGTGACGCAGGCTCCGCCGCGGCATCGCGCGGCGATGTCGGCGGGCCCGTCCCGCAGGCAGATATCGATGAAGTGCCAGGGCGCCGTCGCGCGATCTTCGTCGCGAAATTCGGTATCGGGTCGGGTCGACGCCTCGGCCATCGCGCGCGCGATCGCTTCGGGGGTGTCGCTCGTGCCGAGGATTTGGGCGACGTGGGATTGGGCCGCAGGGGTAAGGTTATCGGCGGCGATGATCGCGACAATCTCGTGGCCCTGATTACCCCACGCCCAGGCCGGAGTTGCGCGGCAGAAGAGGGCGGCGAAGGCGAGCGCGGCGAGCGTCAGACGAGCGGGGTGATTCAATAGACGAACTCCGTGACCGCGGCGAGCGGTCGCGATCGTGAATAGCATGAAGCGCGGCGGGGGCTATCCTGTACGGGGCGGGCGGGACTGTGCTAGCGCAAGTAACTCGTGGCCGCGCGCGACCTGACGGGGCGCAGCGGCTGAACCCTTAGCATCCGCGAAACAGTTTCGGAGGAGCGCGCGAATGGCGAGTGAACAACTTGGCAAGGTTCTGGAAATCCTCAAGGCGCAACCACGCAACCCCAACGCCAGCTTCGGCCAGATGCGCGGCGGAATGGAGAAGTTCGCCGAGCGCGTGGCCAAGGACGTGACCTGCACGCCGGTCGCGGCAGCGGGCGTCAAGGGCGAATGGATCGTGCCGCCGGGCGCCGCCGACGATCGGGTGATCCTGTATCTGCATGGCGGCGGCTACGTGATGGGTTCGGTCAATACGCATCGCGCGATGGTCGCGCGGATCGCACGCGCGGCGCAGGCCAAGGCGCTCGCGATTGATTACCGGCTGGCGCCCGAGGATCCGTTTCCGGCGGCGGTCGACGACGCCACAGCGGTCTACAAGTGGCTGCTCGCGCAGGGCTACAAGCCGGGCAAGATCGTGATCTCTGGCGATTCGGCGGGCGGAGGATTGACCCTCGCGACGATCCTGGCGCTGCGCGATCAGGGCGTCGCGCTGCCGGCCGCGACGGCGACGATCTCGCCGTGGACCGACATGGAGGCGACGGGTGATTCGGTGACGACCAAGGCGGCGCGCGATCCGATGGTCGATCAGGCGAGCCTCAAGCCGATGGCCAAGGTTTACGTCGGTGACCAGGACCCGCGCAATCCGCTGGCCTCGCCGCTGCATGGCGACTATCGCGGGATGCCGCCGATGCTGATCCAGGTGGGCGAGGCGGAGATCCTGCTCGACGATTCCACGCGGGTCGCGGAACGGGCCAAGGCCGCCGGGGTCAAGGTCGAGCTGGAAGTGTGGCAGGACATGATGCACGTATGGCACGTGTTCGCGAAGATCCTGCCGGAGGGACAGCAGGCGATCGACAAGATGGGCCAGTTCGTCCTGGCGCATACCGGGTGAGCGGCGCGCGCCGCGGGCGATCGCGATGTGCCGCGGCCCGCGCATAGTCTCGCCCAAGGAATGGATTGACGATGAGCGGGACGGACGCCGTGGACGTATTGATCGTCGGCGCGGGGCCGACCGGGCTGGTGATGGCGATGTGGCTCACGCGGATTGGCGTGCGCGTGAGGATCGTCGATAAGACGGCCGAGCCGGGGACGACCTCGCGGGCGCTCGTGGTGCAGGCGCGCACGCTCGAGTTTTACAATCAGATCGGAATTGCCGACGAGGTGGTCGCGCGCGGACGGAAGGTCGCGGCGGTCAACTTCTGGGTCGCCGGCGCGCATACGGCGCGGGCGATTATCGGCGAACTGGGCGCGGGCATGAGCCCGTTTTCGTATCCGATTATCTTTCCCCAGGACGAGCACGAGCGGCTGTTGGTCGAGCGCCTCGGCGCGGCCGGCGTCACGGTCGAGCGGTGCACGGAGCTGATGGAATTCGAGGAGATGGCGGCCGGCGTGGTGGCGCGGCTCAAGGGGCCTCATGGCGCGCTCGAGACTTGCACGGCGGCGTACCTCGCGGGATGCGACGGGGCCCATTCGACGGTCCGCGAGGGACTCAGGATCGGCTTTCCGGGCGGCTCGTATGCACATCTTTACTACGTCGCCGACGTGGCGGCGCGTGGACCCGCGATCAACGGCGAGCTGCATGTCGGGCTCGACGCGAGCGATTTTCTCGCGGCTTTTCCGCTCAAGGCCGACGGGCATGCGCGGCTGATCGGCACGCTGCAGGAATCGGCCGAGGATCGGCGCGAGGGGCTCGGATGGGCGGACGTGAGCAATCGCGTGATCGCGGAGATGAAGATCGAGGTCGAGCGGGTGAACTGGTTTTCGACCTACCGCGTGCATCATCGGGTGGCGGATTATTTCCGCAAGGGGCGCGCATTCATCCTGGGTGACGCCGCGCATATCCATAGTCCGGTGGGCGGACAGGGGATGAACACCGGGATCGGCGACGCGGTGAACCTGTCGTGGAAACTCGCGGCGGTGATCCAGGGACGGGCGGGCGCGGCGATCCTGGACAGCTACGAGCCGGAGCGAAGCGCCTTTGCGCGGCGGCTGGTCGCGACCACCGATCGGGCGTTCAGCGCGGTTACCAACCGTGGCGCGATCGCGCGGCGCGTGCGGCTTCAGATCGTGCCGCGGGTGATTCCGTGGCTATTCAGGGTAGCGGCGGTGCGCCGCTTCATGTTTCGCACGATCTCGCAGACCGCCGTGAGCTATCGCACCAGCCTCCTGAGTGAGGGGAATGCGGGAGCCGTATACGGCGGCGACCGCTTGCCGTGGGTGGAGGCGGAGCGCGAGGGCGTCGCGGGCGATAACTTCACGCCGCTGGCGGCGATCGCGTGGCAAGTCCATGTCTATGGTGAGGCGGCGCCCGAGATCCGCGCGGTGTGCGACGAGCGCAAGCTGCCGTTGCATCAATTTCGATGGCGCGCGGCGATGGGCCGGGCCGGACTGCGGCAAAACGCGCTCTACCTGGTGCGGCCGGACGGTTACGTGGCGCTGGCCGATGCGCAGGCGCGGGCGGCGACGATCGCGGCGTATCTCGAGGCGCGCGGGATCGTCGCGGCGGCCTTTGCTTGACAGTGTCGGACGGCCCGATCTAGCTTGGCGGCAATCTGGCGGACGATGCGCCGTGCGTGGCAATTGCGGCAATTGTACTTAACGAAATATCGATTGGAGTGGACCAATGGCTGACGGCAAAGCGAAGAAGATGTGGGCCCTGCCGGGCGCGGAACTGACCGCGCCGGCGTCGCTCCTGATGCATGGCGGCGACGCGAGCCTGTTGCAGTTGCCGTGCCCCTCGTTCCTGATCGAACATCCCAAGGGGCTGGTGCTGTTCGACAGCGGATGTAACCCCAAGATTATCGACGACGCGGCGGGCTACTGGGGCGAAGTGGCGCAGGCGCTGCCGATCAAATGGAGCAAGTCGGACACGCTCGACAAGCAGATCGCGGGCGTCGGCTATAAGGCGTCCGACGTGAAATACGTCATCCTGTCACATTCGCATCTGGATCATTCGGGCGGCCTGACGTATTTCCCGAAGGCCACGTTTATCGTCGGCGCCAACGAACTGCAATACGCCTACTGGCCGGACCCGGATCGGCGCTGGGCGTTTATCCTGAACGATTTTCTGCCGACCCGCGCGTACAACTGGCTTGAGTTTGACCAGGACCTCGACCTGTTCGGCGACGGCGCGCTCAAATTTCTCTACACCCCCGGCCATACGCCCGGCGAATGCTCGCTACTGGTCAACCTGTCCAATCGCAAGTTCCTGCTGACCGGCGACACCGTGCATCTGCGCGCCGCGATTACTCAGGAGGCGACGATGGGGATCGACACCGACCCGATTCAGTCGGTGAAATCGATCCGGCGGGTGAAGGCGATTCGCGATATGCATGGCGCAACGGTCTGGATCACGCACGACCCCGACGACTGGAAGGAACATCCGCATCTGGTTGAATAGGGTTCGAATCGATTCGATGGGGCGGCGCGGCGCGCGTCGATCGAATGGCCTGCGCCGCGCCGCGAGCGCGTAAAGAGATTGCGATGCCGTTGTATGAATGCCGCTGTGAGCCCTGCGGAGTAACTTTCGAGGTGCTGGTGCCGCTTAGTGCGGCGCGGATGCGCGCGCGGCCATGTCCGCGATGCGCGCGGCCGGCGCGGCGGATAATCTCGGCGGTGAGCTTCATGATGGGCGGTGGAAGTCCGCCACCGGCTGTGGGACGGAGCGATCCGTCGCGGCCGGAAGTGACCAGCCTCAAGGTGCCGCCGGGCGCGCGGCTGTGCTGGATGGACGACAAGTCGGCGTCGCGTTTTGCGGCCTATAAGCATGGCCGCGGTGCGGAATACGACGATACGGTGGCGGCGCGCGCCGAGCGCTCAGCGCAACTCGGCGTGCCCGCGGCCAAGAATCAACCGCATCCGCATGGGCATGACCATTCGCCATTGGCCGACCCGGCGGTCTACGCGCGGCGGCGGGCGGCGGCCGCGCGCAAGCTCAAGGTGGCGGAATCGAAAGAGATCGCGAGCCGCCCGCGTCCGCCGGCCTGAACGCGCAGCGCCGATTGGGACGATCGCGCCGGACGAGGGCAATCGCAATGGTTGACGCCGCGCGTCAATGCGGTGTAAGCCCTTGATTGATAAGTCAATCTCTGGTCACAGGGGAAGATCTGGATGGACTCGACACGGGGACTGGATGAAGCGGGCGGCCGCGGCCCGACGGATTGGCTCGGAGGCTGGAAGACGCTGTTTGTCGGCTGTGCGGCGCTGCTGGCGGCGAACCTGTTTCTCTGGCTCTTCGACTACAAATACGCCTTCACGATTGGCCTGAATTCGGCGACGCATGCCTTCACGACGCATTACCGGGCGCTGTTCTGGGCGGAACTGTTGACCAACGGGATCTTCTGCGGGCTGTGGTACGGATGGCTGATCCGGACCGGCCGTGCGCTCGAAAATCCGCAGGCGGCGCCGCGCGAAGAGGTGCGGCGGATCGCGGTGCTGTGGGGGATTATCGGCGCGACCAGCCTGTCGCTCTACATCGAGGCGAGTTTCTGGCCGAACTGGGACGGCGCGTGGCATCAGACGATGGTGCGCGATACGGCGCTGACGCCGACGCATATCCCGATGTTCTACTTTTTCTTTCCGCTCTCGGTGGTGCTCGCGCTGGGCGCGTATATCTACGGACGCTACCGGATACCCGCGCTGTACAGTCCCGACAAGGGCTTTCCGTGGTCGTTTTTCCTGCTGATCTCGGCGGCGGTGCTCGAGTTCATGCAGGTCGCGTTCAACGAATGGGGCCACAGCCTGTGGCTATCGGAAGAATTTTTCTCGGTGCCGTTCCATTGGCCGTTTGTGGCCTACGGATGGCTGGCGAGCGGCATGTTCGCGGTCTGGGGCGAGAGTATCCTGCGGCTCTATCAGATCGAGAAGTCGGCGCAGGCCAGCGAGGAAGCGCCAATCCATAGTGCGGCCGCTGGTTGAGTAATGCGCCGGGAGGGACCGGCGCGCAATAGCTTGGGGAGCTTGGGGGAGAATAGATGGCGTCGACACCTTCTGCGCTAACGATGTCCGCGGCTGAACGCCAGCGGCGGCTCGAACTGCGCGACCTGCTGAACGCGAAATACAAGTATATCGATCGGACCTGGGACGTGGTCTTCTGGGTCACGGCGATATTTATCGTGGCGGGGGCGGCGGATATCACCAAGCTGCTGTTCGCCGGCGACTGGGATTTCTGGACCGATTGGAAAGACGCGCAGTGGTGGCCGGTGATCACGGCCTTCGCAACGATTATCATTCCGTCGGCGCTGCAATGGATTCAATGGGTGGCGTGGCGCTTTCCGACCGGCGCGACCTATACCTGCGTGTGCCTGTTCCTGGCCTCGTGGATCGGGCGCTATTTTCAATGGCACGTGGCCGAGACCTATCCGCTGAATTTCGTCTGGCCGATTTCGACCGTGCCGGCTGCGATCATCCTGGACTGGCTATTGATGAAGACGCGAAGTTTTGTGCTCACATCGCTGATCGGAGGGGCGACGTGGGCCTTTATGGTCTGGGCGTTCAATTACATACCGCTCGCTCCGTTTCTGCAGCCCGCCGTGTTCATGCATCACGTGATGACGGTGTCGGACGTGCAGGGCATCGGCTATATCCGTTCGCAGACGCCCGAGTACATGCGGCATATCGAGCGTGGCGCATTGCGGAGCTTTTTGGGTGAGACTCAGTACGTCTCACTGGTATTTGGCGGGACCATGGCGGTGATAGGCTATTGGATCGGACAATTCATCGGCCGCTATCTCGCGGTGTGGCCGATCGGGCGTTTTATCAAGACGATCTGAGTATTCAGTAACTGGCGTCAATTGAGTATCTGGCAGGCGATGACACGAAGAACGCATAATTACCGATGGGCGCGGCGAATGGCGCTCGCGATCTCGTGGATCGGCCTATTCGCTCCGTCGGCGAGCGCTCACGGCGGGATGGCGGGTCCGGGGGAGCTGGGACCGCCGGTAGGCCTGTCGGTGGGGCTCGGAATCATCTGTTACTGGATCATGATTCTGTGGCCGACGCGGCGCGAGCCGCCGGTCTCGAAGTCACAAAACCTGAAACGACGGGCGATTAGTAGATAAGAATCCGCCCGATTGCGCAGTGGCGCGGCCCGTTATGGGCCGCCGCCCGGTGAGGAGTGCGCAGATGCGATTGCGATTTGCGGCCGGTCTGACGGCGGCCGTTCTGATTATCCTGTGCGGCGCACGCGGCGCCTGGGCCCATGGCGAAGCGGCCGACGAGCCGTTTCTCAAGGACCTGACGGTCGCGTTCTTCAATGTCCATATCTCGCCGACCGTGATCAAGGTTGGCGATCCGGTCACGATCACCGGGAGCCTCAAGATCCTCGAGACCTGGCCCTACACGCTCGATCCGCCGGCCACGGCGTATATCACGCCGGTGGTGCCCGGCCCGGTATTTGTGCTGGCCGATCGCACGGTCAATGGCGAACCCGACATGGGATCGATCTTCGTGGAAAAGGGCGGCGTCTACAATTTCAATATGGTGATGCGCGGACGTAATCCGGGCCGCTGGCACGTCCATCCCGGGATTGCGATCCAGGGCACCGGCACGCTGATCGGCCCGGGCGAATGGGTCACGGTCGAGCCCAGTGCGACGCCATTTCGCTTCGACGTGTCGCTGCTCGATGGGCAGAAAGTTAACCTCGAGCATTACGGCGGTGCGTTCGTCTGGTGGTGGTCGCTCGCCGGATTCATCATCGGCGTCATCTGGATGCTCTACTGGACGGTGCCCAAGCGCACGGTGACCCGCCTGGCGGTGACGATTCAACTGCCGATCAACGACGACGCGCCGGATATTGGATTGATCACACCGCGCGATCATTTCTGGATGAGCGTGCTGGCGGGTATCACCGTCGCGATGATGGTCGGTGGCTGGGTCTACATGGCGGCAAAATTTCCAGTGCGGCTGCCGCAGCAGACCGATCGCTTTGAGCCGGTCTCGGCTGCGCCTGGCGTGAATCTGGCGACGGTGCGCGGCACCGGCGCAACCTATGACGAGAAGACCAGCACGCTGATCCTTAATACCCAGATCAAGAATATCAGCGATATGCCGCTGACGCTGACCGAATACTCGATGGCGATGACGACGTTCGTCAATGGCGACGCGGCGGCGATCGCGCAGGCGGGACCGGCCGACTATACCGGCAAACTCGACGTCGAGCCCAATACACCGATCGCGCCGGGCGAGACCCGCGCGGTGAAGCTCACGATGAGCGGCGACGTATTCAACGACGAGCGGCTGATTCCGTTGCACGATCCGCAGCAGCTAATCGCGGGGCTCGTGCATTTTCAGGGCGAGCGGAGAAAATACGATCTGGTGACCGTCAAATCGGTGCTGATCCCGACCGAATTTCAGCCGCAGTACCTGCCGTAGAGCGAGCGCGGAGTGGCTATTGAGCGAAACGCAGGTGCACCGCGGTCAGGCATGGGGTGTGGCGAGACCTAAAGCGCGACTTCGCGGACTCGTCCGCATCCCAGTCAAAGCCGCGGTTGGTCATGGCGCGTAGGCGAGTGAAGTTCGCATCGGGCGAAGCGGGCATGGGGTGCGGGCGAGTCTGCGAAGCCGCGGTTATAATTAAATGAAGGCAGCAGTTCTAAACCAGTACGATCTGAAGCTCGAACGGCCCGAGTTCGTGGTCTACAAGGACGTGCCCGAACCGAAGATCGAGAGCCTGTTCGACGTGATCGTGCGGGTCGGCGGCGCCGGCGTATGCCGCACCGACCTCCACGTGATCGAGGGGCTGTGGCGCGATCGCGTGCCGGTCCAACTGCCGTACATCATGGGCCACGAAAACGCCGGCTGGATCGAGGCCGTCGGCGCGGGCGTCACGGGCGTGAAGGTCGGCGACCCGGTGATCTGTCATCCGCTGTTGAGCCATGGCGAGACGCTGGCGGCGCGGCGCGGCAACGATATGCATGCGGGCGGCGCATTTCCGGGAATCGATTCGAACGGCGGATACGCCGAGTTGCTCAAGACCGCCGAGCGCGCACTGATCAAGCTGCCGCGCACACTCGCACCCAAGGACGTCGCGCCTTACGCCGACGCCGGCCTAACGGCGTACCATGCGGTGAAGAAGGCCGCGGCGCATCTGCTGCCGGGCGACTGTGCGGTCGCGATCGGCGCGGGCGGACTCGGACATATAGGTATACAGGTGCTCAAGGCGCTGTGTGCCGCCGATGTGATCGTGGTTGACCGATCGGAAGCCGCGCTGAAGCTCGCGCGTGAGTGCGGCGCGACGCATACGGTCCGCGCCGACGGCAACGAGGTCGATGCGGTGCTCGCACTGACCGGCGGCGCGGGCGCGCAGGCGGTGATCGATTTTGTCGGCGAAGGGGCCGCGGTGGCCAACGGGCTCAAGATGACCTGCAACGCCGGTTACTACTATATCGTCGGCTACGGCGGCAAAGTTGAGATCGCGACGATGGAGATGATCGTCACTGAGAAGACGATCGTCGGCAACCTGGTCGGTACCTACTCAGACCTGGTCGAACTGATGGCGCTGGCGGATCGCGGATTAGTCAATCTGACGACCAGAGAATACCGTCTCAGCGAAGCTAATACCGCCCTGCAGGATCTTAAGAACGGCCAGATCAAAGGGCGCGCGGTACTGATACCTTGATCGGGCGGACGGCAGGGCGCGCGTAGCGGATGAAAGCGCGTAGGTTCGGTTATGGCTTCGTCGCCGCAGTCATGGCGATGACCGCGGCGGGCGCTGCGCCGTTAGTCAGTCGGGCGGCGAATTCCTATCAAATGCTCGCGCAGGCGGCCTCGACGGATAATCATGATAGCGCGCCGCCGGCCGCGGTCACCGCGGATGCGCGCGCGCAGGCGGCGGAGATCTTTACCTCGCGATGCGCCACGTGCCATGGCGACCAGGGTCGCGGCAACGGTCCGGCGGCGGCCAATCTGAACCCGCGGCCAGTCAATTTCCACAGCCGCAAATGGCAGCGTTCGGTGACCGACGCGCGCATCGCTCAGGCGATCGTCCAGGGTGGCAAGGCGGTGGGCTTGAGTGCCGAGATGGCCTCGAATCCGGACCTCGAAAATGAACCGGCGGTAGTCGCCGCGCTGGTCGAGCGCGTGCGCAAGCTGGGTAAGTAATGCATGGTGGCCGGCATTTTGCGGCGATAGGCAGTTCGCGGCGAACTGGCATTTCGTAACGATGAGGGCATTGGCCCGCGGGGCCGATGAAGCGCCTGCGCAGGGCAAGGATGTGGCGCAGGGAAGGACGCAGCGGAGATGAAGCGACGCGAATTCTTGCAGAAGGGGGCAATCGCGGTAGCTGGCGTGGCGATTGCCACATCGGGGGCCGCGGCGGTCAGTTTCGCGGCTTCGTGGACTGCCGAACTGAAGGCCTTCAGCGAGCATGAGGGCGAGACGCTGCTCAAGATGGTGCGGGAGATTTTTCCGCACGATCGCCTTGCCGATAGCTACTACATCAAGGTGGTGCACGATCTCGATCAGGAGGCCCAGGCCACGCCGGCCAGTGCGCAAATGATGCATGACGGGATCGCGCAGCTTGACGCCGGCGGCGCCAAGAAATTCGCCGCGCGCTCGAGCGCCGAGCAGGTGGCCGGGCTAAAGCGGATCGAGACGACGCCGTTCTTTCAGAAGGTCCGCGGTATCGAGCTGGTATCGCTCTACAATAATCCCGCCGTGTGGAAACGCTTTGGCTATCCAGGAGCGTCATATCCGTTTGGCGGCTACCTCCATCATGGCTTCAACGATCTGAAATGGCTGCCGGATCCGCCGGCCTCGGCCAGTCCCAAAGCTTCGTGACGCGGAGGTCTGTGTAGTGGCGCGCTTTGATTCAGGCGATGACTCAGTAGTGGTGATTATCGGTTCTGGCGCCGGCGGCGGTACGCTCGCCAACGAGCTTACGCAAAAGGGCTTGAAAGTAGTATTGCTCGAAGCCGGCCAGCGCCAATCCTCGGCCACTTTTCACAACGACGAATGGTTCGCGTTCAACCAGTTGGCGTGGCTCGACAAGCGCACGACCTCGGGCAGTTGGCGCGTGGCAAAGGATTTTCCGAACCTGCCGGCGTGGATTTGCAAAACGGTCGGCGGCACCACGGTGCATTGGGCGGGCGCCTCGTTGCGCCTGCAAGAGCATGAGTTCAAGGCGAAGACTAACTACTCGAATATCACCGGCGCCAACCTGCTCGACTGGCCGATCGGGCTTGCGGATCTCGCGCCGTACTATGCCAAGGCCGAAGACAAGATGGGGGTGACGCGGACCAACGATATTCCCGGTCTGCCCGGCAATAATAACTTCAAGGTGATGTACAACGGGGCGACGCGGGTCGGTTACAAGACCGTGCATACCGGGCGGATGGCGATCAACAGCCGGCCGCGCGACGATCGATCGTCGTGCTGGCAGTTGGGGTTTTGCTTCCAGGGATGCAAGTCGGGCGCGAAATGGTCAACGCTCTACACTGAGATTCCCAAGGCCGAAGCGACCGGCAAGCTCGACTTGCGGCCGCAATCGCAGGCGCTGCAGATTCTCGCCGACAAAAACGGCAAGGCGACGGGCGTGCTCTACGCCGACGCGAACGGCCAGCACAACGTGCAGAAGGCGCGAATCGTATGCGTCGCGTGCAACTCGATCGAAAGTCCGCGGCTGCTGCTCAACTCGGCAACCTCGACCTACTCGTCGGGGCTGGCCAATTCGTCGGGCCAGGTTGGCAAGAACTACATGCGGCATACCACCGGATCGGTCTTCGCGATTTTCAAAAAGCCCGTGCATATGTATCGCGGCACCGTGATGGCGGGAATTATTCAGGACGAATCGGGGCTCGACACGAGCCGGGGCTTCGCCGGCGGTTTCGAGATGGAGACGATCTCGCTGGGGCTGCCGTTCACCGCCGCGTTCCTGAATCCCGGCGCGTGGGGCCGCGATTACGCCGGGATGCTCGATCAGCATAACAACATGGCCGGGATGTGGATCGTCGGCGAGGATATGCCGCAGGAGAGCAACGCGGTCACGCTCAATCCGACGGAAAAAGATCAGTTCGGCTTGCCGATTCCGAACGTGCATTACGACGATCATCCCAACGACCTGGCGATGCGCGCGTATGGCTATAAGCGCGGCGCTGCGGTCTACGACGCGGTCGGCGCGATCCGCACGATCGAGACGCCGCCCTATCCGTCGACGCACAATCTCGGCACCTGCCGGATGAGCGAAAGTCCGCGCGATGGCGTCTGCAACAAGTGGGGACAGACCCACGATCTGAAGAACCTGTTCATTTCCGATGGCAGCCAATTCACCACCAGCGCGGGGGAAAATCCGACGCTGACGATCGTGACGCTGGCGATTCGGCAGGCCGACTATATTGCCGGCGAATGCGCAAAGAAAAATCTTTAACAGGCGTGGCCCGCACAGAGCATCGCGCCGATGGTAATCGGCGGAAACGGGCGTCGTTAGTCGGAACCCCGGAATTGTGAGAGGATTAGTCATGCCACGCGCAGCATTGACCCAGCCGATCGCATTCCAGGGCGCAGCACCACGCAGCGTCGCGAGGCGCCGTCACTGGCGGGGACTGATCGCCCGAGTATGCGCGGGAGCGCTAATCGCAATCGCGATCGGCGGGCCGCCGGCGCGGGCCGGTGCGGAGGCGGTCACGCCGTCTGCGCCTGGGGCAAGCGAACCCAGGGATTGGCTGCCGGCGGCGAAGCTGATCGATCAGAACGGCCATCCGGTATCGCTCGCGTCACTCAAGGGCAAGATCGTCCTGGTCAGCTTTATCCACACCTCGTGCCGCGGCGTCTGCGAGATGCTGACCGCCAAGATGCGGCAGGTCGCGGACAATCTCGGCAGCGATGCCGCTGCGCGGGTGACGATGGTCTCGATCACCACCGACCCGGCCGAAGATCGGCCGCCGCAACTGCTCGCCTATGCGAAGAAAGAGGGTGTCGACGCCAACGGCTGGCTGTTTCTGACCGGCCCGCCCGACCAGGTCGACCGGGTGCTCGCCGTCTACAATGTTCCGCACGAAGACGAGCAGGACGAACTGACCCACGTCTTCGCGCTCTACCTGATTGGCAGCAACGGCCAGATGGTGCGTCAGTACCACGGGATGTCGATCGCTCCGGAGGTCGTGGCCTCGGACATCCGCAAGACCGCCTCACCGTAGGCCGCTCGAGACGATCGGGTCGGCATAAAACCCGACAAAGTGTCGGCCCGCATGATCCGCCGCCGGAGCCCGCCCAAGAGCGGGAGGTTGCCATTTTTTTTCGCGCTTCGTCGTTGGATCGCGCTCGCGGTCTTGATGGTAGAATCAATTGCTATTACTTTTGCGGCCGAGGCCGGAACGAGAGGTAAAACTCATGAAATCAATCGTATGGCTGGGTGCGCTGTTCGCGCTGTTAGGGATTTTAGGACTCGTGATTCCGGAGTTTTCAACCTCGCATACCAGGGACGTGGTAAATCTCGGCGCCGTTAAAGTCCAGAGCACCGAGAAATCGACGCACATGGTTCCTCCAGCATTGGGCGCTGGCGTACTAATCTTAGGCGTTATCCTCATCGGCGGCGGACTTTACCAAAGACGCTAGCAGTTCGCGCGTTGGGCCTGCCCGATCAACCGGCAATCCTGAATGTCCATGCGTAGGTATGTCCTTGCACGGTAATCGAGACCGAATACTGCGCACCTCGAATCAGCGGCTCGCGTGGTATAAGCACCACTGCACCTGAGCTGCGCAGCGTCCAGCGACCATATTCCTGTGCATCGCGGTCCGGGTTGAGATAGCTATGCGAATCGAACGCGCAATGCTCGTGAAAGGGACCGGCGATCCATTGATTTATTTGCGCCTCCAGGTCCAGCGATCCGCATCCCCAGGCGAACTGGCTATTCTCGGCGACCGACGAACCGCCGCTGGTGTATCCGGGTTTGGCTGGGTCCTCGCCATGCGTGGCGGCACCAAGAGAGTCGCCGCTGCGAATGGCGGAACCGAATCGAGTCACGATGCTTAAGTGTTCGGCTGCGGCGCACCCGCTTGTCGTTGACGAACGTGCCGCCGGCCGATTTAGTGTTGGAAACTACATAACGTCCGCGCCGGCGGCTGATGACCGCGTGACTATGCGCCAGGCTCGAGTCCGCGATTTGCAATGCGCTTGCGCTACCGTTGCCGACCACCACGTCACTCCGCCCCAGAATCATGAGCCGTGGTCCCATCGGCGGCTGATTGACCGCCAGGAGACGTGCCGGTTGCGCGCGCTTGAACATTTCCTAGTGACCTGGTGCGCCAGTCTGAGGCGGTAGATCGCGAAGGTCAGTTCTGGACGTGACTCCTAACGCAATCCGCATTCAGAACACGAGTGCATTTCCCGTCATTGTCGGTCGCGTAGGATTATCCGTGCAGTAGGGCGCCGGATCAGTCATATTCTGCTGGGCGCGATCGGCCAGCATCTTCTTGAGATCATCTTCACAATGATTCTGACCAATCTGGTAGTACCTGTAGCGTAAGCCTTTCGAGTTTGCGGTCGGCATCACCAGTACCTCGCCACCGAGCTTCGAGGCCTCTTCGGGTGTAAAGCCAAGATCGGTCGGATTCATTGGCGCGGGAGGTGCTTTTGATTGCCAAATCGGAAGTCCCGGCAGACCGGCTGACTGCAGATTGCCCTGCGAATCTTCAGTCCATTGGAAACATCCTGATAGGACGCACAGACACGCCAACAGAACGACTAACAATGTCCGCTTCAAACCAGTCCTCCCATTACATAAAGAATCTTAATAGGTCCGGCCGTTTCTTCCAGCTATGATTGATTTATAACGCAGCTACATTTGGTCCGGAAGATCTCCGGCGCTGACATATCGTAGCTTTCTTCGATGGTGTATTAATCCCGCCGGATTGGTAGACAGCTGGAATTGTTCAGCGGCAAGCCTCAAGCCCAGCGTTGCCAAGAATTTTTCTCCAAGAACGTCGGCCGATGAAACCGGCCGAGTAATTCAAGAATTTTCTGCGCTATGAGTGCCCCGGCCGGGAATCGAACCCGGACTGAAGACACGGACAAAGCAAAACCAAAACCACCAAAAGAAACCCAATGATTTCGCGCTCTTCCAGCTTCTGCGCTTTGCCGCCTTTTGTTCACTTTCGCCCCATTTTTCGGCCAAATCTGCCCAAGTTCTGCCCAAGGGCTTTGGCAGACTGCCGCAGCCATTGTGCCCATATGCGGGCCGGCTTTCGAGCCGCGAATCTGCTCCTCGAAGGTTTGAGCAGGGTTCGTCCACGTTCGTTGCGCGTTGGCGAATCAAAGACCGTCACGTCGTGCATGTCTCATGCATCGATAATCCTGTCGATCGTAGCGGGGTCCAGGGCGCCAACGCGATGAGCCTCAATTCCGGGGGCGTGAGCGATTCCGATCATTCGTGCGATGTAAGCATTCTGTTTAGAGCATTAACCATCGCCTCCAGTCGTGACATTCGCTCGTCAAGCGGCTGACGCTCTTCATCCGGCACCTCCCCGTAGCCGCGCATATACGCTGGTCTGCAGTCGGTCAAATCAATCGCGAGAATCGACAACTTGGTCGAGAGACGCCGACGATTAGAAACAGTGTCGGCGTACAAATCATAGCAATCCTTCGCATCTTGGATTTCTGCACGAATCTCCCCGAGCTTCGCCCGCATCGCACATCTTGCCGAGTCGGGGAGGTCGTTCTGATACTCGGTCATCACGCGCCGGGGAGCTTGCGCCGCTGGATCGAGCGCGCGCTCTATCTCGATTACCGCGTCCTCAACTGCGCGCATCACGATAGACAGCCGTAGTGTGTGCGAATAGTTCACAGATGGCGAGCCAAGGGGTCCTTTTTCGCAGGGTTGCTTTGCGCGGCTTCTCTGACCGACGGACTGGGGTCGTTTTCTGCTATTTCGCTCGCTGCATCCGCCCACTCACCGCCGGCCGCCACGAGCGCTTCGACGGCACGTTCCCGGACGACGAATGATTCGTGCGAAGCCGCACGCTCAATTCCATACAGCGCGTCCGGAGTCCCGATTTTTTCCAACGCCGTAACTGCTTCAGCGGCCACATAGAGGTCGGGATCGTGCTCGACGAGGTCGATAAGGTTGGTCGCGGCTTCGCTCATTCGCTTCTCTCCAAGTACGAATGACGCCCGTCTTCGTGTCTCTCCTATTGGATGCTTAAGCGCTCGAATCAGCTTCTCGCGAAGATCGCCCGGTACCGGGTGTTGCTGCCGCGCGCAATAGGGGCACAGCGTGTCGTCGCTATCGATCATTTGGAAGCAGTTCCAGCAAAAGGAATTCATTCTCCTTATCACCAGTTCCAGGCCTCTCTCTCAGATCCCCCAGGTCATCAATGCCGCGGCCAGCAAGCTCAAGGTTGCGCTATACGCAAATGCGGCATGGCCGGATATGCCAGTCCAAAGAAATCCGACGACAATGCTCGACACGAAGTCGCCGACGCCGCTTGTGGCATTCATTACGCCGAATCCCGCGCCGCGCGAGTCGGCTGGCAGAAGATCTGTCGCCACGGCCGAATCGAGCGTTTCCTGAGCAGCCATTACGGCGCCTTCGAGAATGAAGAGCACCACCAGCGCACCTACGCTGTGTGGTCCGATGGCGAAGCCAGCCGCGGCGACCGCCGCGATCACATAAGCAACCGCGAGCAGGCGCCGACGCTCGATGCGGTCGCCTGTAACTCCTATCGGATAAGACAAAGCCGCATGCGCCGTGTTGTGAATGACGTATAAACCGATCGCGATGCTCATTGCCTTGGGTGTCGATCCGAGCAGTTGTGCAGCCCGAAGCACCAGCATGCTGTGCGCGAAGTCTCCGATTCCAAACAGTAGAATCGTCGCGAGAAACGTCCGGAAGGAGGAGGGCAGCGCCGCGTGCCAGCCTCGAAACTCCGGCGCTTGTGCCAAGTTTGCGCCATCGGGTTCGCGCACAAGGAAGTAGAACGCCGCGGCGGCGAACACGCCAGGCACGAGACTCAGCAGGAAGATGTTGCGGAATCCGATTCGATGGAGAAGGAACATCGCGGTCAGCGGCCCCAAGATCGCTCCCAGAGTGTCGGCGGTTCGGTGAAGCCCCAGCGCCGCGCCGACCTTCGCGTGGGGTACCGAATCAACCAGAAGATTGTCGCGCGACGGCCCGCGTGTCCCCCTGCCAAACCATCCCACAGTCCGCGCGATCAGTAGTTCAAACCAAGTCATCGCCGCCGCGAATGATCCTGTCGCGAGACCGGTGACCAGGTATCCGAGACTTGCAACCTTTTGGCGCAAGCCCTTGCGGTCTGCGATCCTGCCGCCAATCAGTTTGGCGAACGTCGCGGCTCCATCCGACGCGCCCTCAATAATCCCCAGCGCCGAAGGCGATGCTCCAATCGCGGTCAGGAACAGCGGCAGGATCGAGGTTGCCATCTCATGTCCCAGATCGGAGAGCAGACTCGCCAGGCACATACCCGCGACGTTGCGGTTAAACCACGTCGCACGCGAGTCGGCGGTTTCGATTTTCCGAACAGCCGGCGCCGGTCTTCCATCCATTCTTCAATTTCCTCGCTCATCCCTTGTGGGTTGTCCTCACCGGCAGCGGGTCAAAGCCGATCATCACCACGGGGTGGCAATGTCAGCAGCATGTTGCCGGCCAATCTTCTGAGGCCGGCCTGATGCGCATCACGCTCGTCCGTCGTCATCAGGCCTCGCCGGATCGCGTCGTGCTTCAGAGCGTGATGGCGCATGTCATCGGCATCCCGGAGCAGAGCGCGCGCACATTGTGTGGATAGCAGATGGGCGCTCTTCAAATCTGATCCGAGCTGAAGTGCAATCGCCAAGTGAGGCAAGCATAAGGTCGGCGCCTCGCTGCGTCCGTCTGGGTCGAGAATCCGGACGATATCCGTGACCGCTTGATCGGTCGCGTGATGCGCGACCGCGCAGACTCTACAGCTCTCCGGCGAAGGCGATAGATCGCGGATTTTCCGGTTCAGTTCTTCGACCGAGACCGCATCACGCGCGGCACGTTTCAGCCGCGTGGCAAGCGAGTCAAGCAGTGGCGGATAGGCCCGCGAGATTGCTACCGGCGAGGTCATACTGGAGTAAATCCACGTGTGTACTGAACAGAAGCCGCCGCTTTCGGCGTGTTCGTGTTGAGCGTCGGCGTCGATGCTCAATTCATATTGCAGCTTGCTCAGGTAATCGAAAACTGTCCGGATGACTGCACGACAGACGGGACACCCATGCGCACTGCCGACGGAAGCCACGGAACTTGCAGCGACTGCGTCGGAGCCACCGAGGTCGCCCTCCTCAGACCGCGATCGGCAGTCTCCCTTATCTTCAAATTGTCCACGCAGATCTCTGGCCCGATCCAGCAGCGCTTCGAACACCTTGCGATTCTGTGCGAAACCTCCCGACGCGAGTAATTTCCTGACGCGAGCCGCTCGACCGTCGATTGTTTTTTCAATCTCGCGGCCCAGTTTCTCCGCATATTCGTTCATGTCGATGCGGATCGACGCATCGATGCGGGATCGGTACTGCGCGAGCAACTCGCCGAGCGCAACGGCAAATGTTCTTTTCATCGCCGCCGAAGACCAGCGCAGTGGCGCCAGGTATATCCACCACGGCAGCCGCGGTCTCCACTCGACGCGTGCGATCCCTGCGATTTCCACCGATGGTGGTGCGGCTTCGCGCTCTTGTGCGGAGAGCTCTGATAACTCGCGAGCGCCTCCGTTACCATTCGTCGCGATATCGAAGAGTTCGTCGGGTAGCGCAAGGATTTCCGAGCGTACCGGACCGGCGCTCCGGTCCAAATGCTCATTCAGGGCTGCCTCGTAAACTCGTAACTCGCGCGTGAGAGCGCGCTCACAAAACGCCGGCACATTGCGCGCGAACGCATCGAAGGCATTCGGCCTGGAGAATATTCGACCGGCGAGAAAGTCCGGCGTGAATTTATGAGCTGCGCTTTGCTTGAGGTTCGTGAACGCGGAGTCGAGACGACGCTCAACGGCACGCAACGCATCATTGCCAAGCGTTTCAAGGCGGTTCACGAGCTCCGCGCGCCGCGCTTTGAGGACGGCCGTCTTTTCATCGAACCCGGCGAGGGCTTGGGAGACCTGCCCAGGCGACCGCTTTGGATCAAGTGAGAACCCGCCATGCGTGACCTCGCGTTGCAGCAGGGTTACGAGGCGGTCCATCACGCGCACGGCCAACTGGCGCGTCTTATCGCCGGCCATGAACGCCGCCAGCGCCGCTTCCAATTCGGTCAACCCCGACTGGGACAGAGCGTTCGAGTCTCCATGCAGTCTCGCCTCTAACCCGCGCTTGGCTGAAACCGCGAAAAGCGCGTAGCGCCCAATACCCAGTTCACGGTCGAGCCGTTCGCGGACGAATCTCACTACTTCTTCTGCCTCTGACTCCGAGACCAGATCAAGTTTGTTCAGCACCAAGAACACGACGCCGACGGCCCCGCGAACCTTTCGGAAAAACTCGATATCGATCTCGCTGAGCGGAAAATCGAAACTGGAGACGAATATCGCCGCATCAAGCTCCGGGAGGAATCGGTCCGTTGTCTCGGTGTTTGCAACGATCGCGGAACCAACACCGGGCGTATCGATGAAATGGAGGCCGTGGCGGAGAATCTCAGCGGGCAGTTCGATCTCCGCCTGCATCACCCGCCGCCGATTTCCCGGATTTCCGCGTTCAGTAACGTACTCCGCGAGCCCATCCAGTCGAATCTCCTGGGGAAGCGACCACCCCTCGCAGCGAACCAGAACTCGTTCGTGTGGTCCATAACTGACCGTCGTGATAACGGAAGTGTGCGGAAGAAGGCCGGTCGGCAAACCATCGAAGCCGAGAATTGCGTTCATCAGGCTGCTCTTACCCCGGCTGAAAGGACCCACCACAGCAAGGTTGAAGCGGTCCTCCGCCAATCGCGCCAGCAACCGCTGGAAAGCGCGTTCGCCTTCCTCGTCCTTATCCTTCGCGCACTGAAGCATCGCCGCTTGCCCGATCGCCGCAATCTCGAGTTTGAGATGGTCATAGTGGCGGAGTGCGTCACCCGCGATATTGGAGAGCTGCGGCGCTGCTTCCGGCATCGAGGTCAACTCCCGGGCTCCTGTCTGGTTAACGCCCTTGCCGCGATCCGACGGAGTGATCGCTTGAATCGGGCGCGCGCGAAGTCATCCGCGATGTCGTCCGTCGGTCCTTTGATAGCCTGATCGACGAACTCCCGAGCGATTGCGAAATTGTCTATCAGGCAGTTTTCGATTTCCTGATGAAGCGGCCACGCGACCCCGCGCAGTAACTCCAACATCCGCCACGCGCAGTCGCGCTGGTCTGCACGAATGCCCGCCGTCAATCCAATTGCGCATGCACGGACCGAAATTTCGTCGTCTGAGTCTGATACCAACCTGCGGATGCGGTCCCAAGTATCGCGCGTAACACCAAATTCTAGCAGCAGCATTAACGCGCTGCGCCGCCTAAGCACACTGGATGGAATTTCTCTGCCCCAAAAATTCGCGACCGGCCGCATGGCGGCCTCGATGAGCGCGGGAACTCCCGCCTCGCCGAGGATCCTTAATGCCTGTTCCGCCGCGGTCCGGCTGATGTCATCGGCAAGGGCTCTGAGCATCATTGAAACCGATTCCGAACGGCCATATCGCCCTAAGGCTTCGATAACGCCCGGCACCGGATACTTTCGGCCGATCGCCATCAGGATGTCATAGACGTCTTCTTCCATCGTGGCGCCCAAAAATCTGGCGACGGCTCCCAGCACCGCTTCGTCTCCAAACCGCTCGACTGGGTCCGAAGCCGATTTCCATTCGCGGACAAACTCCTGCAATTCGCTCGTGGCTCTGAGCGCGGCCAGCGCCTGAGCGGCACGCATCCGCGGCTCGAAAATCCCGCTGGGATCTCGCTCAAACAGGAGTTCCCGCAGGACCGGAATCGCTGGAGCGCCGATGCCGATTGCCTCAATCACCGCGCCGTCTCCATCGTGCAGCGATCGGAGGTGATGTCTCAGATCGCCTAGTTTTACGGCGTCAGCCGTGATCGCAGCCGGCTCCGGAGCGGTGTTTCGATGACTATTGGTACTCACGGCGCTGTCCCCGTACGAAGCACGCAGACGAGGTCGTGCTTTACTTCCTCGGGTAACGGAAGCGCCAAGATTTTCTCGACCGTCTTGTCGACGGGATATTCGTAGGCCTTTAGCTCAATATGGTCATCCTGCCAGACGGCGTAGCGGGCGCGCGGGTCTCCTGCTTTCGATTGTCCAAGGCTTCCTGGATTAGCGACGATACGTTCGCCAAAGACGCGCGCGAACGGCAGATGTGTGTGTCCCGCCAGGATGACATTCGCTCCCGAACTGGACTCCTCTTCCCGCGCCCACAGCGGCGAGTCGGGCGCGCGGTACTCATAGAGCAGATCCGATGGAGTCGCGTGGCAGAGAAAGAATATCCGCCCGTCGACCTGGCGGCAGGCGCATGTCGGTAGCTCCCTAAGAAACTGTTTGTCTCTAGCACTCAGGACCGACGTCGTGTATTGGCGCGTCGCTTCGGCCATAGTGCGGAATCGAGGCGAGCACCCACAATTCGTTCCAAATCCCACCGCGTTGTCGTGGTTTCCGCGGATGACAGTTGACGCGTGAGATCGCACAAAGTCGATCGTTTCGGCCGGATCAGGACCATAGTTCACCAGGTCACCCAATACCCACAACTCATCATAGTCGCGTGGCAGGGCGGAAAGAGCTTCGAGGTTCGCGTGCAGGTCTGAAATGATGCAGATTCGCATATGAGTGATTGGCTCTTTTTAATGTCGGCTCGAAAACTTCAGCGGTTTTGCATCCTGTTCCTTCGCCGCGGCGAGGAGCTGTGCTCGATCGTGCTCAAGGTCGCGCCGGATCGCTTCGCCAGCGACATGGGCGAGCTTGAGTCTGCGGTTCTCTTCAGAAAGCACGGCGTTGCGATAGCGCAGGCCTGCCGCTTCGCTCTCGAGGTCGGCCAGATGCTTGAACTGGCGTGCTTCCTCCCATCGCTCGAATTCCGCCGCCTCGTTCTCCGTGCAATCGGAGGAATCGTGGACTTCCACCGGCGGCGGTTCTTGCTGAAGAGGAGCGGCCAGATAGGTGAGCGCCGTCAATATCAGCGATTCCATCTCTGCGCCGTTACGCAACTCGGCCTGAGCGAGCGCATCGCGTAAGTGGAGGAGCTTCGCCCTCTGAACCTGTGCAAAGTTAACCGCGACATCCTGTTGCGCGACGATATCCGCATGCTTGCGGCAGAAAAGCGGCGCCGATTCGAGCGCCTTCCTGAAGCGCATCCCGCCGTCCAAACGGCGGATCGCGCGTGCAAGCCTAAGCTCGATTTGGCTGAGCCTTGAGCACGCGTCGCAATCGGATCGGTCGGCGAGGACCGATTCGATCGCACTGCGAGTCACTCCCGCCCTTGTCATCGGGCTGGCAACCGCGAACAGCACCATCTCGAGATGCGGGCCGCACAAGACTCTGGCCGAGGCACTGCTAGCGCGCACTCGCTCGATTTCCTCTTCCTCCCGCCGTTTCAATACGGCGCACAGGGAGCACGAGGCGCCACCGAACTGCTTGAGGAGTTCTCGGAAATTCTTTGTCAGGCGCTCGAGCACTTCCGGTCTCCGATCAACAATCGTCGGAGCGGTCTCGAGACCCGAGAGTCGGAAGGAGTCCTCCCGCCGCGGGTCTCTACCCGCTGCAGGAGTCATTGGCCGGATGGCGGTTCCTGGTGGACTCCACCACCTGTACCCATAAGCTAAGTCTAGCCGCACCGCCGGTCAAGCTTCATGAGGAGAACCTCGCGATCAGAAGCGCCACAATCAGCGCGATGAGCCCGTAGAGAACGTAGGCATTGAGGAAGCCATGATGCATCCGGGCAAAACCGTTTGATACCCATAGCGCGGCGTCCGCGATCGGATTGAGCACCAAGCGGTCCAGCACATGGTTTTCGCCGTGCGTGCGCCGAATCGCGGCCCGGAAATGCTTGCCGACCGTCTCCCGGGTGTCTTCCACGGTTGTGGGCCTGAATACCGCTTCGAAGATGACGCGCACCGGGTTCGAGAATCCGGTACCGGTGTAGGTCATCTCCGGCAGCAAGCGTCGGATTCCACCATCCCAGACCGCGCGCCGTTCGACGGCGCGGCTTCGCGCGACAATCAATCGAAACACGACGTAGGTAGCGAGCAGCATCAGCGCCAGGACCACGGCCATGTACGTGGTGGACATCGCGAACACCACCGGATTGGCCGCGCCGCCGCGATGCATCACAATGAGTCCACGTCCCGGCATTACGCTCTGCCCGACTTGCGCGCCAAGCGCGTGAAAATCCGCGACGAAGGATGCGGGCAGCTCGCCGTGATGGACGTTGCCAGCAAAGAAGGGTGGCACCAGGGCGTCGGCGGCGCGCGCCTGCTCCGCGATCGGCGCGATAGCTCCGTCGAGCACCGGAATGACGTAGGTCGGAGTCACTCCCAGGATGAAGCAGAGCACGGCGAGGAATGCCATCGGAATAGTCGCCGAGGCTCGCGCCGACCGGGCCTGCGCCGCCGAATCAGACCGTGGCATCCCGAGGAAACTCATCGCGAACGCCTTAACGAAGCAGGTCACCGCAAGCGCCGCCGTCAGGGCGAGGATCGCGCCGCAAAGCGCAAAGACGATTTTCACGCCAGTCGAAGCAAGTCCCGCGCTTTGCAGCATCGCCTGCAACGTGAGCCATTCACTAACGAATCCGTTGAACGGCGGCAGCGCCGCGATCGACAGTGCGCCAACCAGAAAGAACAACGCGGTGAGAGGCATCGCCTTTATCAAGCCTCCCAGCCGGTCGATGTTTCGGGTTCCGGTATTCGAATCAACCGCGCCGGTCGCGAAGAACAACAGGGCCTTGTAAATCGAATGGTTCACCATGTGGTAGAAGGCCGCCGCAAACGCGATCGCCGCAAGCGACGGATGCGCCAAGGCCACGAAGATAAACCCCGCGCCGAGCGCCGCTGTGATAATGCCGGCATTCTCGATCGAACTGTGCGCGAGCATGGTCTTGAGATCGCTCTGCGTCGTCGCGTAGAGAATGCCGAGCAGCGCGGTAACGCTGCCGACGATGAGCGCGACGAGGCCGGGGCCGATCGCCGCAACCGGCAGCAGGTCACCGTTCACTCTGACGATTCCGTAAAGACCGAGGTTCAAGGTTGCTCCAGCCAGCACCGGGACGAAAGCATCCGGCGCCGCGGCGTACGCCTGCGGGAGCCAGAAATTAACCGGGATGAGACCGGCCTTGACTCCGAAGCCGAAGAACGCGAGCAGGAAGACAGCCCATCGCGCGTATTCGCCCAGCGCACCTCCCCCAGCCTCCATCGCGACGAATTCAAGCGAGCCATTATTGGCGAGTACTATGAACGCCAGCGCGATGAGGAGTGTGCCGGCCTCGCCAACCGCCAGCATCAAGTATCCCGCCCGCAGGTGTTCTTCCATTTCGTCTTCGTAGTTCACCAGCAGGTAGATCAGGATCGACATCGATTCCCACAACATCAGAAAGGAGACCGCGTCGGCCGACAGGGGAATCAGCACCAGCGTCGCATAGAGCGCGAAATATAGAACGCTAAAGGCCCTAAGACTGTAACGGCCCATGTACCTATGGAGATTGCCAGCCGCGAAAATCGAACCGGGAAGCAGGACCAGGCCTGAAATAAAAAGAAACAGCGCAGAGAGCCGGTCGAGTGACAGCGTGAGCGTCGCCAGCGATGGAATGGTCCACAGCGTCGCGTGAAACGGCGCGCCCGCAAACAGTGAGGCTCCGCTGAAGCAGAGCAAGACGCCCGCCGCGCACGCTCCGAACCAGCCCACGATCGCTGGCGTTCGCCGTTCTTCAATGGCCAGCGGCAAAACCACGCCGGCGCCGCACAGCGCCACGATAATGACCAGTAGCAGGCCCATGGAGGTCATCCCGACGCGTTCCCCACCGAGTCGCTCACTGCGCGATGCAAACGGGCCGGGGGTTTCCGGCCAACCGCAACCAACAGTCCGTGCAGAATCGCGAGTGGCGGTGGCGGATCGCCCGGCACCTCGACATCGACCGGGAGCAGCTCGGCCACTCCGCCTGCGCACATAAAGCTGCGGCCAAAGATTCCTCCCGATAGCGCGCAGGCCCCAACGGCTACGACCCGTTTCGGGCTGGGCATCGCGTCGTAGGCCTTGCGCAGCGGCACTCGCATGTGGTCGGTCAGCGCTCCGACTACCAGCAACACATCGGCATGACGTGGCGTTGGAGTGAGAAAGAAGCCGAGGCGATGCATGTTGTAGTAGGGATTGTTGAGCTGTCGGACCTCGTTCAGGCACGCCCCGCAGTCGCCTGTATCGACCACGAGGATGTGAACCGATCGATCGAACGCCGGACCGAACTGCCGCTTTTGATCATTGCCACCCGAAACTGCGGTGGCCCATTCGTAGCTGTGTTCCCATCCGAGCGGACTGTTCGTGCCACGCACGCAGCGGAAGCAGTGAATACATCGGCGCAGGTTCACGTCCACGCCGGCCGGAGCCAGTTCAAGAGCGTCGGCCGGACAACGCGCCACGAGTGACTGGGCCACTTCCAAGGGGAGTGTCGCGGCAGTCGGCAGGCCCGGCGAAATTCCAGCCGCAGTTTCCTCGGCGCGCGGGTAGCGGGTGCTCTTAACGCCGGTTCTGAGACCCTTGATTACCCATTGGCTCATGATGGTTAGCCGTACCTACTAGCGATCGTTCTCGTGAACTGAGAGCGCGAACGTCGCGAGGATTATCGGAAAATCCTGAAACGCAAAGTTTTCGGCCGCGAGCCTGAAGCCATGCCAGTTCGCGAATGACGGCGTGATGATTCGGTAGCGATCCACCACGCCGTCCTCGCCGAGGCGAATCCAATGCAACGCGGCCCCGCGCGGTGCTTCGACCCAGCCCAGCGCGGCACCCGGCCTGAAGCTGACTTCCGGCGCGCGAACCTGCCCCCCAGGAACCGCTTGGCCAACCGTCGAGATGATCCGCACTGATTGCGCCGCCTCTCGAAAGAACATACGCAACCGTGCGTATCCGTCTCCTTCCGATTCGTGGGGAACCTCAAACTCGATCTGGTCATAGCCGGAATATGGCTGGGCCTTCCTCATATCCCGCGAGACACCTGAGGCGCGGGCGATCGGTCCGACCAGCCCGAAGTCGCCGGCCTCGCCTGCGGAAACGTGGCCGACCTCCTCCAGTCGGTCTAGAAAACTGCTGGATATGCTCAACATCCGCTCAAGGCGCGAGAGCTTTTCGGCCACTTCTCGCACCTGTGCTGCGGCTCGGTTGCAGGCCGAATCGTCAAGGTTGATCGTCAAGCCACCGAAGGTTCCGAGGCCGAAGAGATAACGATGCCCCGTCAGCACACAGGAAAGTCGCAGCAGGTCCTCTTCGAGAATCGAGGCCTGGGCGGCTGCAACCGCAAGGCCGGTCGATTCACAGATTCCCTCGATCGCCGCGACGTGATGCCGAAGGCGTTCGAACTCCGCAACGAATATTCTTAGCGCGCGCGCTCTCGGAGGCACCTCCATGTGGCAGATACGCTCCACGGCCTGACAGACCGCGAGTGAATGAGCGAATGCTGATGTTGCGCTGATACGCTCCGCTATCAGTAGAACGTCCTCAGCCCGGCGCCCCTCGGCGATCTTTTCCAGCCCGCGGTATGCATAGAAGAGGCGCGGCTGCACGCGGATTACATCTTCGCCCACGGTTTCAAGCTGAAAGTGCACCGGCCCGGTTGCGGTGGCATAGATGGGTCCGATCGGCATCAAGAACGCTCCCGCCTCCTCGACGATCTGGCGCGGCTTCCAGTTCTGGTCGGGCGCACGATGCGTCACCGGTTGGCGCCCATCGAAGCTCTTACGCATCGGAGCGACGCCCTCATGCCAGGCGTCGTCGTGAAGTACGAAATCGCCGAGGCGCGGATGCCCCTCGAAGACCAGCCCGAACAGGTCCTCGACCTCGCGTTCGTGCCAGTCAGCCGCATGCACGAGCCTGCTGACGCTGGGCACCCGATAATCCGACGGAGCTAGATGAGTCAGCACATGCAACCAGCCCGCTCCCGGCCCGCCATAGAATACGTACCGCAGTTCCCACCGCGTTAGTTGCTCGACTACCAGACCGCCGAAACTGTAATGCAGATCGGAGAACAACCAATTGCAAACCTCCGATAGCTCCGCAGGTTCACACTCCAGCCGATAAGCCGATTCCGAACCGTCTTCCGGGCTCAATTGAACTCTGCCGTTCCAACGAGCCGCAACCTCATCGAGCACTTGCTTCCGTTCGGCTGGCATCGCTCACCTCGTCAGACCGTCCGCAGCCATTAGAAGGAGCTTGTGGAGCGGCTCTGGCATATAGACCCCGAGTATGATGATGGGTGCCGCGGCCAGAATGAGGGTCAGTACGCAACTCACCGGCAGTCTTATCGGAGCGGCGCTTTCGATTGCCGGGTCTGGCTGCCCGAAGACCATCCGGTTAAGGTGATAGAGAATGCCGAAAAAAGCGACTATAACGAATCCAGCGAGCAAAGCGGTTGCAACGTAGTGTTGCTTCGCGATTCCTGAGCGCAGGATCGAAAATTCGCTCAGAAAGACCGCGAGCGGCGGAGCGCCGGCGATCGCGATTCCCCCAAACAGGAGGGCCACGCCCGCCGGCGGTGAGGTTCGTATCAGCCCCCGGACGTCCGCGATTTGTCGCGTGTCCACCGCGAGCAATGTTGCCCCGGCCGCAAAAAAACAAAACGACTTGGTCAGCGTGTGATTGAGAATTTGATATACGGCGCCGTAATGACCCGCGGCGCCGCCAATCCCCGCCGCGGTCAGGATGATTCCCATATGCTCGACCGTGGAGAATGCGAACAGGCGTTTATAGTCAGTCACCTGAATAATCAGAAACGCGGCGATACCCACCGAGAACAATCCTACGACCATCGCCCACTCGTCGACATCTATCTTTCCAGACGAGTTCAATACTGGGATGAGGCGCAATATCACGTACAGGATGACGGTTGTCTTGATACCGGAAAGCAGGGCGCATATCGGGCTCGGCGCCTGGCTATGCGCGTCGGGCAGCCACGTATGCAACGGAACCAACCCCGCCTTGGCCCCGAACCCAACGAGAATCAGAACGAACGCGGTCTCGAGCACGCGCGGCGAAACGCCGGGCGCCAGCACGATTAGTGTGCGCCAGGTATAAGCCCCTTCCGCATACCGGCCCCGCGTCGCAGCGTATAGTGCGAGGAATCCAAGCAGAGCGATCGCTCCCCCCATGATCGTGAGCACTGAATACTTCCACGCCGCCTCCAGGGCTTCGCCGGTATTTTCAAATGCGACCAAATAAACAGAAAGTATCGTGGTCAGTTCCACTCCGGTCCACACCAGGTTCGGTTCGTCCAGCATCGGCACCGAGAGCATCGCGAAGACAAACAGGTTGTAATTCGCGTAATAGCGGCGCAGATGACGGGAACTCTTCTCCCGAGCAATGTAGCCCCAGGAAAAAAGAGCCGCTGTGCTCCCCACCGTCGCCACCAGCAGCAATATCAACGCACTCAGTCCGTCAATCGCGATCCAGTTCCGTATTGTAACCACCGATTCTCCCGCCACGACTCGCAGCGCCGCCGCGACCGTTAGCACCAGTACGGCGACACACGTAGCAACGGTTACAGCGGGCGCAACACGGCGACCGAGCGGGAGCGCTGAAATCAACGCGGCCATTAGCAGAAGGCCGAGTATAAATAAGAGGATCACTTGCCGATACCTTCCCGAAGACTGGTGAAGCCGCCGACTTCAGTCGTTCCAACGCGTTCGTGCGTCATCCGCGTCAGAATTCCGATCACCAGCGCGATGATCAGCATGTCGAACGGGAAGGCCATCTCGATGACCAGCGGCAGGCCAGACGCAATCGCGAAGCCGCAAAGAAGAGCGCCGTTCTCGATGCCAAAGATTCCAATCAGTTGAGGCACCGCCTCCCGCCGGACCGTGAGCGTGTAAACGCCGATGAATAGCCCGGCAAGGCCAACCGGGAGATTGATGCTTGCCAGGCTCCCCGTGGCGGGCGGGAGATATCCGCTCAGGAAATACGCCAACAGAGTCAGCGCAAGCGCGATCAGAAGCGAACTGGGAATATTCAGCACCTGAGCGATCTCGCGTCTTCGAAAAACCGCCTCGGGTACCGTGCGTCGAAGCAACACAGGGATCACGATAGGCTTTACGACCGCGTCGAGCACGGCCACCGCCAGCAAGTCCGGAGCATGCAAACCAAGTCCGAGTAATAGTGCGGACACAACCAGGCATATCGACTGGGTAATGTAGAATCGCAGGCACCCCTGCATCTGGCGGGTTGCCGCCAGCCCGAATGAACTCATAAGGAACAGACCCGCGGCCAACCCGTTCAGCGAGGTCAACAGTGCGTTTGAGTTCGCCACTTGATTCTCCGGCTAAAAGCTCAATAGCCCGGTGATCATTGCGACGACCGAGGTTACGAAAGCAGCGCCCAGAAACTCACTGACCCGAAAGAGCCGCAATTTAGCGAACGAGGATTCAATCACCACCAGCACGAGTAGAAAAATCCCCACCTTGAACAGCACCAGCGGCGCCGCCAGCAGGACTTCGGCGGTGCTCCGGCCGCCGGCAAGTCCCCACGGTGTAACCAACACGTTGAGCAGAATACATATCAGCACGAGCAGCTTCATCTGACCGCCCCATTTCATCAGCGCCATGCCGGGACCCGAATACTCGAGGCTTTTCGATTCGTCGATCATGGCGAGTTCGAAATGGCCCGCCGGATTGTCCACCGGAATGCGGCCCGCCTCGGCGAGGATGAGCATGATAAACGCAATCACCAGCAGCACGTGCGATGGCGCGAAAAAGTTTGTGAGCGGCGTCACCCAATGCTGCTGCACGATGTAGGGGATTGTAGAACCAGCCACGAACGAAACCGTAAAGAAAACGATCATGAAGACCGGTTCTGCAAGGAAGCCGACCATCCGTGTCCGGCTCGCGCCCATCGCACCGTAAGGATTAGCGGTATCCACGGCGGCGAGCGTCGCGAAAAACCCACCCAGCGCGAGCACAAACCCACCGCCCAGCATATCGCCCATGAAGGCGAAAAAGAGCGGATAGTTCGTAAGCACCGGAATCAACGTGGTCACGAAGATCGGCGCGACAAACACGACATACGGCGTAAACCGGAAGATCCACGAAGCGTGTTCCGAAACGACTTCGTCTTTGTTGAACAGCTTTCGAAGGTCGCGATAGGGCTGAAAAATGCTGGGACCGCGCCGCGATTGAACGATCTCCTTCAGGCGCGACAACACGCCCGACGCCAGCGGAGCCAGCGCGACAACGAACAGCACTTGAAGCAGGTTGAACCCGACCGAACGCGCCATCCTCCGCTACGCTCACTCCATGCGGCGTTATATCTCTCCCCTTCAGCGCGTGGAAAGTGCTGATCGGGAGAGATTTCGAATGACCAAGTAGGGAACCTGAACAAATCAACCCCTACCGGCGTACACCTCGGTAGGGGTTATCAGCCCTGCTCAGGAAAGGGCGGTTGTGGCGGTGAACCCCATCACCAACGCTGTCCATAGAAGTGTAGCAGGCGCTGTCCGACTGTCAATTGGAATCTGGGCGGCGAAATCAAATCCAACTGCCAAGCGTGATTCCGGCCACGGCGCCGATAGCGCCCATCGCAACGCTCCCTACCAGATAAACTGACCCCAGCAGCATCTCCCCATCCTGAAGCAATCGAACCGACTCATACTCGAAGGTCGAAAAGGTAGTATAGCCTCCGACAACGCCCACCGCAAAGAACAGTCGCCAATAAGGGCTGAGCGAAACCCGCTCCTGAGCAAATGCGAGGAAAAGTCCAATAATGAAGCTCCCTGTCACATTGATCACGAAGGTTCCGTACGGAAACGACGGGCCAAACCGGGATGCAAACCATCCGCCCACCAGATAACGAGTCGCCGACCCGATGGCCCCGCCAATCGCGACAAACAAAACTCCCAGCACTCTCCAAGTTCCTCCATGTCGCGGTTTAGGCCAGCAGTGCGCGCATCATTTCCGTGCGTCCGACGATTCCTACCAGCTCGCCTTCAGCGTCCACCACCGGCAGCCGCTTAACCCGCTTTTCCGCAGACAACGCCAAGGCGCTCGCCACGGGCATCTTCTCGCGAACCGTGACGACGTTGCGCGTCATCAGTTCCTTTGCGGAGCGGGCACGCAACTTCTGGATGTGCTTGCGCGCTTCTGCGCTGACTCGGCCGATTGGAACCTTGGAGATGAGGATTTCCATTATCCCCGGCCAGCTCTCACGGCTCACCTTCGAAATCAAATCAGAGTCGGCGACAATTCCAACAACATGCCTTTTGTCGTCCACCACGACTACCCGCTTGTGCGACGATGAAACGAGCAGATCGAAAATTTCTTCAACTGTCGCAGTTTCGTGGACGGTGGGAACTTCGCGGGTCATCACGCCGGCCACCGTAGACTGTGCGCCGTTGGCATGCGCCTCGGGATGCCACTCCGGCAGATGGACCGCCGCAATCGTGTTCAAAACATCCAGGCGGCCCAGGATGCCCACCAGCCTTCCATCGCTGTTCACGACCGGTAGCCGCTTGAGATGTTTTTCGACCATCAGTCTGGCCGCTCGTCCGAGAATGGCGTCGGGAGTAGTCGTCACCACCTCGCGCGTCATCACTTCCGACACTTTGCGGTTCGCGTTCTCAAGAGACTCGTGAAGCTCGCGCACATAATCCAAATCGGTCGCCTTTTTCAGACTGATCGTGACGTTCATCCCGCCGCGCGTCAGCAGGTCGTTGTCGCTCACCATCCCGACAACCCTGCCCTCATCGTCGATCACCGGCACCGCCGTGAAGTCCTTATCCAGCAACAATTCGACAACTTGGGTAATTGCGCTGTCGGGATGCACCGTGGCGACTTCACGACGCATCACTTCGGAAACTTTCAAATCGGGCAGTCCCTCTTTGAAGGGAGCACCCGATTGGACGACTTCCACTTCCTGAACCGTGATCAGGGCGTTCGGAGCCATTTCCCGCAGAGGAGCGAGGACGCGATCGATCCGCTCGGGGCGGTCCACGACTGTGATCACGAGTGGCTGATCGAAGGACAGTCGAAGAATCATCGCGGTGTGAATCAACGATGAGGCCCCAAAGCCCGCCACGCCGCGAGTCGCAGTCGCGCCGCTGCAGCCCTCGCGCCGGAGCATCTCGATAATCGCCATATACAGCGCCTGGTGATGGTATTGATCCGTTTCGCCGATAAAGATCGTGATCTGTTTAGCCCTTCCGGTGAACATTGATCACTGCCCTCCTGGCATTGCGAAAGCGCTGGCGCGCCCCTGCGGACCGCGCTTCCGAAAGCGTATCAGATGGGCGATGTTCACGATCACAAAAGGACCCTTTACCTTTCGGCAGAGACCTCCCAAAAAAAGCTCCCTACGCATGATCAACAGCAGTAGGGTTCACCAGATCACACAAGCCTGGAGCGGTTTCGGTGGAACCTCATCACCGTAATCAGTTCCATGCGCACGATTTTCGGCAGTCCGTTCGACCTATGCAACGATACTTCCCAGAGACACAGAATTTGTCTCATCGTTCACGACTCATCGGTCTCCATCCAACGCGAGACTCGCACCCAAGCGCCATCCTCCACGTCCAGCGATCAGTTGCGGAAGGAACTCCGCAATGCATCTGCGTGATCGACTCGCTCCCACGGAAAGAAACCGTTTCGCGCCGGACGGCCGAAATGACCGTAGGCCGCGGTAGTGCGGTAGATAGGGCGTTTCAGATCGAGTGTCTTTATGATGGAACCCGGTCGAAAATCGAAGAGTTCGCGCAAACCACTGGCAAGTCGTGAATCCGGGGCGAGCCCAGTGCCAAACGTGTCAACCCGGATCGACACCGGTTCGGCCACACCAATGGCGTAAGCTACTTGAATTTCGCAGCGCTGCGCCAATCCCGCTGCCACAATGTTCTTGGCCGCGTAACGAGCCATATAGGATCCCGAGCGGTCTACCTTGCTCGGGTCCTTGCCGGAAAAGGCGCCGCCGCCATGATGGCCGTAACCACCGTAAGTATCGACGATTATCTTGCGTCCAGTGACGCCACAGTCGCCATGAGGACCGCCTCTCACAAAGCTCCCGGTCGGATTAACAAGAAACTCCGTTTCTTTATCGATATATTGAGCCGGGATTGTCCGCTTTATCAGTTCTTCGACGATGAAATTACGCAGCGTCTCATACTTCACGTCGGGATCGTGCCGCGCGGCAATGACTACATTGGTCACGCGCGTCGGGCGTCCGTCAACATACTGCACTGTCACCATGCTTTTGCCGTCCGGGCGCAGAAAACCGTTGCGCTTGTACTTTCGCAGAACGGTTAAATTTTCCATCAGGCGATGAGCCAGCACGATGGGGAGCGGCATTAGGTCGGGGGTCTCATCGCAGGCGAAGCCGAACATCAAGCCCTGATCGCCTGCGCCTTGCTCCTTGAACAGCCCTTGTCCCTCCGTGACACCTTGAGAAATGTCAGGCGACTGCGGCTCGATCGCTGTCGTGATCGCGCAGGTTCGGCCATCGAATCCGAGTTCCGGGCGATCATAGCCAATCCGAAGCACCGTCTGGCGGGCTATGTCGACGAAATCCACATGCGCGCAGCTGGTTACTTCACCCGCAATCATGATGAAGCCAGTCTTGACCAGGCTTTCAACCGCGACTCTGGACTCGGGATCGCGCGATAGCAGTGCGTCCAGAATTGCATCGGAGATCTGATCGCACATCTTATCGGGATGGCCTTCCGAGACCGACTCAGACGAAAACAGCGCAGTATCGAGTGGCATGATTGTTCCTCCTCGCCGATCATCTCAAAGTTCGAGTAAAGGAGCATTCGATCGCGGAGTAATCCCTCTTCCACTTGGAGCGAATGCAATTACCGTACACTGTCCGCGTATCCACGCGAGAGTTCTTTACGTGAAATCCAAACTTCGCGAGGTGTACGGCTCAGAGTGGTTCCGAGTTTTGCTCGGGTAGCTCCATCGGCTGCGTAAATCAACAGAAGCCCGCCCATAAAGATCCAGTCGAACCAATTACGTAATGGTGCTTGCCGCTCTCGGACGTTGAATCCCAGTCTCGCAGCGGCCCACCAGAGGAGAGTTACGCCGTAGAATGCCTTGAGCGTGGGAAGCTCGCCGCTTTGCCCGAGCCAGCGCCCGAGGCTGTTAAGATCGGCGCGGCACGCACGCAGCCGGCTTATCTCACGGAACTCAATGAGGGTGGCGAGGGCAGTATTGTTGCAGTGAAGCTCGCCTACCAGATCGCCAGGAACTATAAGGGCGCCGTCGGGCAATAGCAGCGGATTACCGCAGTATCGCATCGGACGGAATCGCAGCAGGCCAAAAGGCGCACCTGGAATCGATCTGGAAGGCCATATCCGATTGGCGCATCGCTCCCAGAGTGTCCATGCTACCAAGAGACCGCCCGGCCTTCCACGGCCGCTTCTACCCGCAATCAGGCGCCATAAGGGGTATACGCCAGGCGAATGGGGCGGTCTACGATCATGGCCGGTCAGGGTCCAATCCGCAGTCCATTTTCTAAGGTTGTGGTAAGGAGCTGAAGAGCTTGCAGCAAACGAAAGCGGCGCGAGTCGATTGGAGTCCATTTTTCATCCTCTCCGCAGACAAAACGCAGCAAAAAAAACTCCCAAGACAAATTCATTGCCTTAGGAGTTATTGGCTATTCCGTCAGGAAGAGCGGTTACGGTGAACTCCACCACCAGCGTGCGGACAATAGCATAATCTTACTAGGAAGCAACAGCAGCGTGGTTCGGCGCTGGCCCGCCGAACCAATATCGACCTTTTCAATTCGTCTTGATCTAGGGAAGTTGTATTGCGTATCTTATGTAGCTGGGGTGGTGGAGTCCGCCTTCTGACAACCTGCCGTTTTCGTAGCGGCCAATGACTCCTGCGATGGCTGGCATCACAGGATTTTCACGTTGGCTTCCTTTAAACACTCACCTAAACACTCAACACCGGGATGGCCTCACCTCGTCGTTTCTTCGAGCGAGGTTACCCTTCGCGAATGTCCACGGTGTCACAGTCATTGGCCGGCCGATTGGGATTACTGCAACGACTGCGCTACCTGGTTGCATGGCTGCGAGCACAACGAGCGCATCTGCCGAGTCGTTCCGGCGGAAGGAGAGCCGGAGGATGTTCAGGAAGCGATCGGCGCCGCAATCATAGCGGTCGAGTTGAGATCCGGCTCGAAAACCGCCAGCGTTACCGCCCACGCGCGCAACAGCTTCAAGGAAATACTCGCGCGATTTGCCGCATTCGGTGGAATTGTTCGGATCATTCGCCGGCGCGGCGCCATCGCGTGTTGGACCGATGCTGGCGGCGGTCCCGAACAGGCGGCCCGGGCAGCTTTGGCTATAAGGAAGCTTGGATTGCTGGGGACCGCGCTGGACAAATCTTCAGCACTCAACACAGCGCTGGGCGTGGTGTTGAGTGCTGAGTCGAATTCCACGGCGCAAGCTTTTCGCCTGGCGTCGCTCGCTCAGCCGGGACGGGTGTTCTTCGGCCAGTCGGCATATCTGCGAATAGTGGATCAATTCGATTTCAATGGTCTGAATCTCAACCTCTCCAGGATGGAGGGCGGATTCACGGTATTCGAGCTGCTGGGCCGGAAGGACGAGCGTTCCGGAACCGCTCATGTAGGTCTGGACAGGACGCCAATGGTCGGGAGAGATGAGGTTGCGGAGCAGTTGGACGTGGCGCTCCGTCTGGCCGCCAATACAGCCGTGGTCTGTCGTCTTATCGGTGAGGCAGGGCAGGGCAAGTCCCGTCTCATCCGTGAATGGCTGGGCGGAGGCGATCGATCGGGTGTTCTCGACGGCTGGACGCGACTCGGTTGCAGCGGCGTGCCCTATGGCGACTATGCGGGCCGATCCTGGCTCCGGCTAATTGAACCCCTCGGTAGCGGCGCCCTTGATGGCGGTTCATCAATGCCCTCGGTGACGGAAATTCTGGACCGGCTCCGAAAACTGGGTGGCCAGACACTGATGGTCATCGACGACGTGCACTGGATCGACTGGCAATCGCGCAGCCGCATGTCGGAGATGATCGGGAGTCTTGATCGGTCCCTGACAATTCTCTCTTACCGGCCATCATTCGTTCAGGCTGAGGAAATGAATTCCTCCATGGTCGAGTTCCGGTTTCGGCTCACCCCGCTGTCCAATAACGAAATCAAGCAGCTTGTCGAAGCGTCGCCATCTTACACTGGCCTCAACTTTCCGGCCGGCGCCTTGCGCGAGATCGTTTCCAGAGCTAACGGTAATCCCCTGTACGTTTCCGAAGCAGTCGAGTACCTGGCAGCCGCTTCCGCGGCGGCGCGTCCATTGCCGCGAACCCTTATCGAGCTCTTGATTCTTCGCGCCGATTGGATTGGCGACAAGGTGTTGTCCGGGTTGGAACGCGATCGAGCGTCTCGCCTCTACTCTGGCGCCACGCGGGAAAACCTTCTGACGGAGATTGCGCAAATCGAGGAGCGCGTAAGCGGATGGCTTGATCGCTTCGACGTGATTGAAGCAGCGTCGACGGTTACGGTGTCTGTTTTCCTGGATCGTATGCGACGCATAGATGGCAGGCTTGCAATCCTGAACATCCTGCTCGGCCATCAGCGAGCCCATCGGGGGCGTCTTTCGCAAGGGATAAGCAGGGTGGAGCGATTCACCAAATATGCCAGCGGGCAGACCTGAAATGACTAGCCTCGGGCTCTTAATATCTGCGACCGGAAGGGGCGCGCCTTTTCGGTTTAATCCGTCACCGGTTGCGCATACCATCAGACATCGATAGAACCCGGCAATCAACACGCGACTGATAGACAGTGCGTTGGATTCACCGGCACCCACGAGGTTCGCACGCAATGAACTCTACTGCAATTACCGATGTCAGGTCTCGAGAGATACTCGATTCCCGTGGCAATCCCACGATCGAAGTCAGCGTGCTGCTTAACGATAGTTCCAGAGGCCGCGCGGCGATTCCATCGGGCGCGTCAACCGGGTCGCGCGAAGCGCACGAACTCCGCGACGGTGATCCACACCGCTACGGCGGCAAGGGTGTTCTCAAAGCGGTCGCAAACATTCATGAAATCATCGCGCCCCACGTTCGCGGCCTCGATGCGGCCGCACAGGCGGACCTTGACCGCGCGTTGATTGACCTGGACGGAACCGAGAACAAGTCGCGACTCGGCGCCAATGCGATCCTCGGAATCTCGCTTGCAGCCGCGCATGCCGCGGCAGCCTCGTGCGGGCTTCCGCTCTATCGCTATCTCGCACCTGATGCACACCTTTTGCCCGTGCCGATGATGAACATCTTGAACGGCGGCAGGCACGCCGAATCAGGCGTCGATTTCCAGGAGTACATGATTGTGCCGGCCGGCGCGCCAAACTTTGCCGAGGCGCTGCGGATAGCGGTCGAGGTTTTTCACGCACTCGCCGCGGAGCTCAAGTCGCGCGGCTATTCCACGACCGTCGGCGATGAGGGTGGCTTTGCGCCAAGACTGCGCAGCAACGAAGAACCGATCGAATTGATCCTGAAGGCGATTGTGAAGGCCGGTTACCGGCCCGGCGAGCACGCCTGGATCGCGCTCGATCCGGCCGCCAGCGAATTTTATCGCGATGGCAAATATGTGTTCGCGCGCTCCGACGGAAAGTCGCGCGACGCCGAAGCGATGACCCGCCTCTACTCCGATTGGATCAGCCGCTACCCCATCATCTCGCTGGAGGACGGACTGGCCGAAGACGACTGGACGGGCTGGGAGCATCAGACGCGCGAGATCGGACCTCGTGTCCAGATCGTCGGCGATGACATCTTCGTCACCAACCCGGCGATCATCCGCCGCGCCATCGCTCAGAAAGTGGCAAACTCCGTGCTCATCAAGCTCAACCAAATCGGGACCGTCACCGAAACGCTCGAGGCCATGCGCGTCGCACGTGACGCCGGATATACGTGCGTGATCTCGCATCGTTCCGGCGAGACCGAGGACACCACCATCGCGGATTTTGCAGTCGCGACCGGAGCTGGCCAAATCAAGACCGGGTCGGTTTGCCGGGGCGAGCGGATCGCGAAGTACAATCGGCTGCTGGTGATTTCAGAGGAGTTGGGGGCAAAGGCTCGGTATGCCGGCGCAAACGCATTCGCGCGGCGATAAGCTGCTGCGCTGGTACTGGCAATTTCGCCCGCGCGCGACCATCGCGCGGGACGCGGTGGAGTCCGCTGTTACGCTGTCGCCCCCGCGGCATGCCGATGACTCCTGCATCGGAGTCCGCCATGCGCGTAAGATGCGCGTCAGAACTTGTCGCGAACGCACTCCAACTGGTCAATGCCGTAAGACGCGAAGTTGGCGAGCCCGTGCTCGCGGCGCTTCCGCGCGGCGCAACCCACAGAGCCGAAGCCGAGTGCCCAGTGGCCAAGGCCCTGAGCGCCTTAATTTTGCCAGATGAGCGACGGGTTGTTTTTTGCTACCCCTGGTATGCCTCCGCCGCTACCAAAGTCTGGCGGGTTGCGTTCGCCGATCCGCTGCTGATGTCGGTTGCCATGCCGGACGCGATTTACGCTTTCGCCGCCGCCTTTCGTCTCCGCCGCTTTCCTGATCTTTTGGAATGATTGAAAGCTGGCCAGTGGACCGACCGCTCTGCTAAGTTGATCTCAAAGGCGGTGGAGTCCACCAAAACTGCCGCTCTCGCAGAGCGGCCAATGACTCCTACGGCAGACAGAAGCCGTGGGAGTTTTTTATCTGATCGGGCGCCCTGATGCTTAGCCGTCAAATCAGCGCCACCGTGCCGGCACGAACCGCTCCCGCCAAAGTTGAACGCAGAATGAACTCGCTGACGATAGGAAGCTAGCAACGTCGAGAAGAGGCTCGAAAAGATGGATATCAGCAAAATTTCAAGCGGCGACAGCCCCCCATCTGAGGTCAACGTGATAATTGAAATTTCGCAAGGCGGTGCGCCGATCAAGTACGAGTTCGATCCGGCCTCGGGTTGCCTTTTCGTTGATCGGTTCCTGCATACCCCCATGTCCTACCCGGCCAATTATGGATTTATTCCGCACACGCTCTGTCGCGACGCGGATCCCTGCGACGTGCTGGTTGTCTCACAAGTTCCGATCATCCCGCTCGCGGTCGTTCGCTGCCGCCCGATTGGCGGGCTTGCGATGGAAGACGGTGATCAGAAAATCATCGCCGTCCCCGTGGACAGATTGAACCCATACTATATTGATGTTCACACCTTGGCTGATCTCCCGGCCATTCTGCATGAACAGATCAGCCATTTCTTCAACCACTACAAGGACCTTGAAGAAGGCAATCGGCTGAGCGTCTCTCACTGGATGGAACTCGACGAGACCTTCGAGTACATCAGCGGCGCAATCGCTCGAGCAGCGCGGAAGTCTGTGAACGGATGAGAGCGAGTTTTGCCCCGCGTTCATCTGAACCATGCGCCGGCCGGGATAGTCGAGTCAGAAAACCGACGCGGGCGCCGATGCCGGATTCTCGAGTCCGGCGGATCTCTTGCGCTGGGACCGATAGCGACTAGAATCCGATCAGGCGGTGGAGTTCGCCCGAATTGCCGTTTTCCGGTAAACGGCCAATGACTCCTACGGCAGATAGAGCCGTGGGAGTTTTTTATTTCCGCGGACTCTAAGTGTGACGGCCAAGGAGAGCACGTGGAACCGCTTCGACGACACGCACTCGACGACCCCGCGAACAACGCGAGG
>DAHVFB010000079.1 GCA_027317185.1 Deltaproteobacteria bacterium | reverse complement strand
CATTGATTACCGCCGGCAGTTCGATAGCCTCGGTCACCACGGTCTGATGACTGTTGCCGACCTGGTGTACACGGTCGATCGTGCGAACAGCATCGCCGATTGCGCGGGTTATGGATTCGAGATTTGCCGCGTGCCGGGTGGTGACATCGGAGTCGCGAGCCATCAGCGCCAGGCGCAACTGTACGACGTTTAGAGTGTTGTTCAGATCGTGCGCGATGCCGGAGGCAAGCTGGCCGGCGACCCGCATCCGTTCCTGACGAATAAGCACCTCGCGGCTTTTAATTACCTCTTCCTGCGCCCGCTTGCGCTCTTCGATCTCGGCCAGGAGATGGCGATTGATGGCATCGAGTTCGGCGGAGCCGCGCCGGGTCAAAATAATATGCGACAGGACCGTGCAGATTGCGGCCACCACTGCGATCAGTCCCCATAACGCGGCATCTGGGAGGGATGAAGACGCAGATAATGACAAAAGGTGGTCCATAGTTCAGATAGCACCAGCCAGTGACCTGTTACTGATTTGTCACATCCGCGATGCGCGCAAAAGCGGGGGAAGAGGTAGTTTTGGCTCAGATGAGCAACGTGTAGCGAAATTCAGCAGATTAACCCACAACCGTGGTGAACGCTCAGCCACCTCAGGGATTGTTCGGATTGGCCGCTGAGCGCTGTTTCGGTATTGAAGACTACGCAAACAGCATCTCTGACATCGATCCACCCGGCGGAATCATTGGCATAACGCCTTCCTCGCGCGGAATCGAGATGTCGATCAGGACCGGGCCGGGCGTGCTGAACGCCTCTTTCATAGTAGTCGCCAGTTCGGCCGGACGATCTATCCGGAAGCCTCTGGCACCATATGCATCAGCCAACTTGACGAAGTCCGGCACCGCCATCGCGGAATACGAATAGCGGGTATTGTAAAACTTCTCCTGCCACTGCCGCACCATCCCAAGGAAATGGTTATTCAAGATTACAATCTTGATGTCCACGTTGTATTCGACCGCCGTGGCCAGCTCCTGTATGTTCATCTGGATCGAACCGTCGCCCGAGACCACGACCACCCTGCGATCCGGGGCGGCGAACGTTGCGCCGATACCGGCCGGCAAACCGTATCCCATCGTCCCCAGACCGCCCGAGGTAAGCAGCGATCGCGGTTTCTCGAAGGGGAAAAGCTGCGCGACCCACATCTGATGCTGGCCGACGTCGGTGGCGACGATACAATCGCCCTTGGTCAGGTTGTGCAGTTCTTCAATGACGTGGAGTGGAGAGACCGTGTCGCCATTGCGATGGTTGTTCTCATACAGCGGCTTTTCTTTTTGCCACTGTAATATCTGCTGATGCCATTTCGACCAGACGGGCCGGCGCTTGCCGATGCTCTCGTGCGACTTCACGATTTCCAGCATGTCGCTCAGCACCGATTTGATATCGCCGACGATCGGGATGTCGACTTTCACGTTCTTGGAGATCGAGGACGGATCGATATCGACATGCACGATGGTTTTCGCGTTCGGGGCGAAATCGGCAATGCGGCCGGTGACGCGATCGTCGAAGCGCGCGCCGATCGCGATCAGACAATCGGTGTTGCACACCGCCGTGTTGGTCGCGTACGAGCCGTGCATCCCGAGCATTCCCAGACATAAAGGATCGGAGGCTGGCACCGAACCCAATCCCATCAGGGTCTCGCACACCGGAATTCCAAGTCCGCGCGCAAGCTGAGTCAGTTCGGCGGCTGCGCCCGACCATTGCACGCCACCGCCCACATAGAACAGCGGGGTTTCGCTCTTCTCGATCGCTTCCACCGCGCGCTCGATCTGGCGTGGATTGCCCTTGAGCGTGGGCTTGTAGCCGCGCAGTTCGACTTTGTCGGGGTATTTGAAAACCGCCTCGTCGGTCTGAACGTCTTTTGGGATATCGACCACCACCGGTCCCGGCCGCCCGGTGCCTGCGATATAGAAGGCTTGTTTGATGATGCGCGCGACGTCGTTAACGTCCTTGATCAGGTAATTATGCTTGGTGCAGGGACGCGTGATACCAACGATATCCGCTTCTTGAAAGGCGTCGTTGCCGATCAAACTGGTCGAAACCTGGCCCGACAATACGATCATCGGGGTTGAATCCATGTAAGCGTCGGCGATTCCGGTAACCGTATTGGTGGCGCCCGGTCCCGAGGTGACCAGCACCACTCCCGGCCGGCCGCTCACCCGCGCATAGCCTTCCGCCATATGCGTCGCGCCCTGTTCATGGCGGACCAGAATGTGCCGGATGGACGAATCGAGCAGCGCGTCGTAGGTGGGCAGGATCGCGCCGCCGGGATAGCCGAAGATCACATCGACTCCTTCGGCCTTTAAACTTTCGATAACGATCTGTGCGCCTGTCAGTTTTTTCATCAACGATTTTATTGCGGAAATGCTGGAATACCGCGAGTTGCACTAGGTTACACCAGCCATGCGCGGTGGCACAACGTCCCCCCGGCGCCACGCGCCCGCGATCATGATTTTGCCGCCGAATTCTGAGCAAAATGGCGGCTATGGACAGACTCACGCTTTTTGGCCTGTGCGCCGTATCGCTAATGTTGGCCTGCTACGCGCTGGAAGACCGCAGCCACTGGTTTGTATTGGCGTTCGCTGGATCGTGCGCCCTTGGATCTGTGTACGGCTTTTTGCAGGGCGCCTGGCCGTTTGGAGTGGTGGAAGCCATGTGGTCGCTGGTGGCGGTCCGCCGATGGTGGTTTTCCAAAGCGGCCAGGGCTTGATATTGCTATGAAAACGCGAATCAAGGTTAAAGAGGGTCAAGTCTTGTTTGCCTCAGCCCCTTACCTTTCGGCTCGGGCTTTGCGGAGACGCGAGCATTATGCCGATGCACCGCGCCTACGGAGCGCATACGTCAAGTCCCTTAACGAGGCAGGCTTGGGCCGGGGTAAGAACTGGATTCGCCAATCCGATAAACTGGGAAACGGTATCGAACGCGCTGTTGGCCACCCACACATTACCCGAGGCATCGAGCGCGAGGGTGAATTGTCCGCGAATCTGGGTGTAGGGCGCGAAACTGAGACCAGTGGTGTAGTTGCTCGCGGCAGTCAGCTCGCTCAGATTGTTCCCGGCATTATTCGCGACCCATAAATTGTCCGCGGAATCGACTTCAACGCCGAGCGGGTCATTGATCGCGGCGCTGGCGGGCGAGAATACCGCCCCGGTCGTGTAATTTGGAGCGATCAGTTCGCTGACGCTCGCTCCGGCTTTATTAGCCACCCAAACATTGGCCCTGGAATCAAGGGAGATCGACACTGGGCCAGCGAGCGATGCACCGGCGGGCGCAAAGTTGAATCCGGTTCCGTAATTGCTCGCCGCGGTCAGCTCGCTGACGCTGTTGTTACCATAATTGGCGGCCCAGATATTACTCTGCGCGTCGACGGCGATCGATGCGGGGCTTGACAGTGACGCACCTGCGGGCGCGAAGTTGAGACCCGTCGCATAGTTACTGGAAGCAGTCAGTTCGCTCACGCTGGCGGCGTTGAAATTCCCTGCGAAGAGATTTCCAGTTGTATCCAAAGCAATTGCCAAGGGGCCATTAAAAGCGGCCGCCGCCGGGGCAAAATTGAGTCCGGTCGAATAATTACTCGAAGCGGTTAATTCGCTGACGCTACTCCCTGAGTAGTTGCCGACCCATACGTTGTTGTTCACGTCAACCACGATACTGGTGGGACCCGAAAGCGCCGCGCCAGCCGGCCCCAGGACGGACCCGCTTATATAACCACTCGCGGCGTCCAGGACGCTTACCGAGTCGCCCTGCGCATTCGCGGCCCATACGCTTCCGGCGGCATCAACTGCGAGATCGTACGGTCCGTTGTATTCCGTGTCGGCCGGATCGTACTCGATCACCAATCCCCACGCGCTTGGCGAAGCATCCAGCAACGGCGTGAACGGAGGGTTGTTGGGTATCAGGCCGAACAGGCTACTGACGTTGTTACCGGGATTGCGCGCCATATCGACTGCCGCCTCAAGCGTCGTGCCCGGCGCGGCGCCGCCGGGCGGCGTGGCGGCGCTGAACAGGGCCTGGCATTCGCTGGAAGCGGCGCCGCTGGAATCTACGCATGTCGCCAGGAGGTCAGCCAGCGTGTACAGCGCGTCGGAGCTCGGCGAGACCCCGAGCGGAAGTAACGCAGGCGTCAGCCCGGTGGCGAGGTCAACCAGACTCGAGGCGGTAACTACCGCGACGGCATTATTCAGTCCGGTCTGATTGGATGCGGCGGTCCCGATTACCTGTCCGGTGGAATCGGTGAACTGGTTGAGCGCCCACACGGTCGCGGCGGTGGTCACTTCATTGATGACTACCGATCGCTGGTAGCCGCCGCACGTACCGATCGCGGCGCTGAGCGCGATCGCGGCATTGGCGGCGCTTTGCCGCCTGGGAATGCCGCCGGTTGCAACCAGATAAAGCTGTTGGCCGGTTTGGCATTGAAACCCGGCAAATTTGAAACGGCCATTTTTGCCGGACCTGACCGACGCCAGTTGCGAGGCGCCAGTTCCGTAGCCATTGGTTCCCACCTCGTACAGGGAGATTTGCGCACGGGCGATCGGGTTGCCTGCCGAACCGCCAAAAACGCGGCCGCTGAGCGTCGGTTTCGGGCTTGGCGGGGGAGCAGAAGAGGAGCCGTTACCGCATCCCGCGGCGGTCAGCGCGAACAGAACCATCGCGGCGATGGAAAACAAAAATCTCCCGACGGCATTGTATTGCTCTAAGCGATTTCCCTTCACCGGCCCTTCCTCTCGAATGCTTACCTGGAACGCAGTTGTATCGATGCTCTCGAAAACTTAATTCGTCACAATGCAATCATGCGCCGTGCATCAGTTCTCCCCAATCTCGCTCGCCCCGCGCGCCGGCTTAGCCGGGGACGCTGCGCATTGGAGCGGGGGCTGCGTAGTGTAGTTGCATTCGGGGCCTGAAATGCTGCTGCTTTCGAGGTTAAACCCGATGTCCCAGTTGAATGACATCGCGGGACCGGCGTTCGCAAATCCGAATACTGACGGTTTGGGCCGCGTCTTCTGGTCCTCGGCCACGAAATGTTTTGCATCCGGAAATGTGATCTGAAACGACGGACAGCCTCTCGACGGGCAATCGAGATCCTTTACTGACCAACTGCAGATGTTCTGACCCGCCGGATTCTTTTGCGAGCATAAATTATAATAGGGGCTCGACGGATTACACTGACATTGATTGCTGGTCCAACTGCACATGGTCGCAGGCTGGCACAAGCTCTTGCCGAGCGGTTCCGGTGGTTTTTTACCCCCGGTATCCTTCGTCAGGTCGAAATCGTTGGCGAGCGAAGTCATATCCGTGCCGAGCGTCAGGATGCCGGAATCGCAGTTGTAATTAGCGGCCCATCCGACCGGCAGGTCGCCCACGTTCTTATTCTGGTTCTCGCTACCCGACGGTTTCGCCGTCGAGAACTTGTAATTGGCAGTTGCAATATCGACGTAGCCGAATTTAACATTGCTGGCGGCGAAAGTAGGCTGGCCTGGGCAGCCGGGAAGGTTTTTGCCGACAAACATCTGGTAGGTCTGCTTGGTATTTTGGTTGGCGTACAGGAAGTACAGATCGTATTTCTGGCCCGCCGTGAAAACGTTCAAGCTCTTGGCCCCTGCCGCGTGCTGCGCCTCCCTGGAAAGAGTCGTATCGACGTAATAGGTGCCGTTGTTGACGGTAAGTCCGCTGCGCTGGAAAGTGCCCTGACCCATCATCCGCTTGACCTGATCGAGGCCTTCCTTTTCGGTGGAAAGTAACAATTGGCGATAGAGCGGGATTCCGGCGCATCCTTGAATTGGGGAACCACGCGGCGATTCGGAGCAGGGACGGCCCCAGGTTTGTTTGCTATCGGTGTCGAGACACGCTGCGAACGGCTTTTCCTGCTGGGGGTTCAGCCCGCACTCGGGATAGATGGCAGTCGTGAGGTATTGATAGGGGCTCGTTTTGGCGGTGTTCGGCGGGCACTTTGCATCGCCCTGGGCATTGGTCGCGAGATCCGACGCACATTCCGGAGTCTCGCTTGGCGCGTTAAAGAAAGTCTCCTTATTGACCGAGATCGTTTCCGTTTTCGGAGGCGTCGGCGCCAGCACCGGACTGGTCAAGCCGGTTAATGTGCCGTCGTCATCATTCAGTACAGTCTCGCGGTCGATATCCGTGAAAGAGTTGAACATGTCACCTTGATACCGACAGTATTCCTGGCGCGCCGCCTTGAGATTGGTATCAAAATTCAGCAGACCCGTTTCGAACAGCGGCTCGGTGACGAAGTGGCGGATACCGACTCCGTTGAAGTACAGATTGGTCGAATGGAAGGCGGGTGAATAATAGAAGCCGTTGGACTGTTTCCACCCAATCGCGGCGTTGGGCAGATAACAGAGTTTTTTGAGCTGATCGGCCCGGGCGGCCAGATTGCCATCGCCCATGACGCCGCTGTTCGCGCATGGATTGCAGTCGGTTGCGCCTGCGGGGCAGGCGTCAGGCTTGCAGCCCCCCAGTGCAGTTCCCTTTGCGGTGCCATCGCTGGTCAGATAGGTGGGCTGGATGTTCAGATAGGCGTTTGAATCCTGGTACGCGGGACCATCGTAAACGCTGAATAGCCGCTGAAAATTGGTAAAGGTCTCGAGCTGCATGCTGATGCCGGCGTCCTTGTTCAGGCAATACGAAAAATTGGCTCCGCCTGAGAACGGATCGCCTGCGCAACTCAACCCTTTCGAGGCGCCATCGGTGAACGGATTAAACGGTCCCGCGTTGGAGGCATACGGATTGTTCGGCAAATCGCTCTGCGAGTTCTTCCATTGAGTGCTGCCGATGAACACGCTCTTGCGGGCGAGCGCCCAGAAGCCGTCGGGCACCGCGGACTTGCTGTAATCGCCGCTGGTCACGAAGTTAAGCCCGGCTGCCAGGGGATCGGTGATCACGCTGTCGATGACCAGCGACCAGAACGGCCGCATCCAGATCGCCGAGAAATTCTTTTGCGCCCAGTTGAAAGAGGTGGTGTAACGGTCCAGCACCGTAACGTCGCAGTTTTGCGCGCTGCCCTGCGAGCAAAGATTGACCCCTCCAGAAGCTGAACAATCGGCATCGGCGGCGCCCTTGTCAGCGGCGGGACAACGGGTGGCCCGGCGTCCACCGCCGCCAACGATTGGCCAGTAGGTATCAGTGGCTCTTTTTTGCGGAAAGTTGTCGGGGGAGCTGGCGCGATCCGAAGGAAGCATCTGCAGCATATCGGCCTTGGCATCCTTCGTGACCAGATTGACGCCGTTGCAGGCGGCGCTGAGGCCGACTTCCTGAAAGGAGTTCATCGCGCTGACGCACGTGTTGCCGACGAAGGTCTGCAAGGGCGTGGTGCCCGCGCGTTCATCATAGCCAGCCGTTGCAAAGTCTTTATTGGGAATTACCGAAAGTTGTTCGTTCGAATAGCCAAACCACTTTTCCATCCGCGAAGGGCCGCTGACCGCGCCGGGCACAAACCAGTAACATGCGCCGCAGGCGGCTGCGCCGGCCGCGAAATTGTACTCGAAGTCGTTCCAGCCATTCATGATCCAGAAAACGGTCGGATGGTTCGAATCCGAGTAGAAGGGGAAATTGTCCGGCGGCCTGCAGCTCGGGTTGTGGAGCGAGCCGTCCTTACAGCTGGGATCTTTGGTGGTCAGGATGCCCGGGACAAGGCGGGGATTCTGCGCGTTGGCGACCGCCGCGCGCGCGAGTACTCCCAGATTCGAATATAGCTTGTTGCCGGTTTCGGTCCCGTCCTCGAGATAGTATCCGTGACCAATCGACTTGTAACCAACGTCGCGCGCCAGCAGGAGCCCTTGGGTCGCGTGAATGACAATCCAGCGCGTCATCGAATCCCAGGTCGAGCTGTCTTTAACAAAGGTCGACGCCGGGACCTGGCGCGCCATGTGGAAATGCACCGGGTAGTGCATGATCTCGCCACCCTGGCCGAGCTGATAAAATTCGACCCCCTGCACCTGGTAGCTCTGAAAGCCCTGCCGAACCATGGTGTGCCCACCGAAGTAGTAGCCAGGAGTGGTGCTGCCGGCGGCGGGAGGCGCTGGAAAGGGGTTGGTTATGGCATCGCCCTGGGAAACGATCTGGATGCTCCGCGTCAGCAAGCCAACGGCAGCGCGAGTGTCAGCCTGTGTGATGTTGAGTCCGAGACGCGAGATGCCTGAGTAGCTTGCGTTGGTGAGGTCGATGGTCTTGCCGTTATGCGGCCATTGGGCGCCGGTAATCGAGGCGTTGGCATTGGTAAAATTTATGGTCGTAGTGTTGCCGCTCACGGTCGGCTTGCCCTGGATGATCAGCTCCTCGGAATGGCCGGGCAGAAAGTCCGTCGTGGTCACGACGATGTGGTCCTGGTCCTGCCAGTCGACGGCGCGGTCCAGGGTCATGCTGGTTGCGCTCGGCTTCAACGATCCGGCAAGGCGCGCCCAACTGGTACCGGAACAGGAGGGAGAGGTCGAATCGCAGGGCGTCGTCGTGTTCCCGTAAACAGCGCCTTTTTTGCCAAATAACTGCAAGGTCGCGCCGTAGGAAACGGCGAGCACCTTGTGCCCGAAGTAAGCGGCTGCGGTTCCATCTGCCGGATCGAGCGTCTCGTAGGGGTAAAAGCAGTCATTCACGCCGTTACTTAGGGTCTTCGAACTACATTGCGAGGGATTCATTGAGGGCGTATTCGAAGTCCATATGCCGTTCGGAACTCCGCATTGAGCGCTGGATTTGCAAAGCGCTCCGGGATCGGCCGCCGCGCCCCACAAGTGGATCGTGACGCGCCCGCACTTCTCTGCGCCGCCACCGGAGGTGCACTGGGTGCCGATCGGCGCACTGGCCGAGCCGGCGATCAGGCTGCCGCCGTTCTCGACGATGATATTTTCGGCGTAAAAATCGATCCCGGCGGGATCATCGGCGAAGATCAGACTTCCGCAACTGCTCGGATTCGATGCGCAGGTGGTTGGATCGGGGGCGTATATGTTTACGTTGCGATAGGTGTAGGTGCCCGCCGGAACGTTGCAAGGCCCGGTCACCTCCACATCGCCACCATCGCCCGCCGGTAACGTGTTATTCCCGTTGCTCGGACAAGTTGCAGCCCAGGTGGTTCCACGCAGAACGGACGCACTGATTAGAAGCGATAAAATCGCTGCAAACGCCATCAGCAAAATTGAAGAGCGGCCGCAACCGACGATCTCCTTCCGAAAACAAACGCCGCCAATGCCCATCAATCCCCCTCCGAATCGCTACAGGACCACGATTTCCATTATGACCGATTAGCCGACGCTGAACTTTCCCAACATAGCTTCAAATAAGCAATACCCCCTGAGAGAAGTATGAAGCGTTTGGGACTGAAAACGGATCGGGCGGAAGTCTTCGTGGCGCCGACAGACGTACCCCGGCACATAGCGTGCTTATTTTCGCGCAAACTTGCCCACCGTCCCGATATTGCTTCGCTGATTTTAAGCGGCGTCAACAACTTTTAATTGATGCATGCTTGCCGATCGCGGCAACTCCTGCTCGACTACGTCTGCATGACGGGGACAAGACGCGCGAATAAGCGCGTATCGATTAAAAGCGCGAAAGAAAAAAGCGTGATGGGGCGGCGGCTGTCGGCGCGTGAACGATGGATCGCGTTGCTGTGCAAGTTCATGCGCGGCGGCGGCGAGCCGCAAAGCAAGCGCTACTGGGCGCCCGACGTCGAAACCGCCTCGCGGAACAAAATTCGCGCGATCCAGGAAGAGAAGCTGGCTGCGATGCTGCCCTATCTGTACGAGCACAGCCCGTTTTACCGCGCCAAATTCAAAGCCGCGAAACTGCGTCCGGCCGAGATCCGCACGCGCGCGGATCTGCTGAAATTCCCCATCACCACCAAGCGCGAGATGACGGCCGACGTTACCGCGCATCCGCCGTGGGGCACTTACACTCCGATTGACGATCGCCGATGGCGCGAAACCGGATGGATGGTTTTCTCGACCTCGGGCACCACCGCCGCGCCGCGCCCGTTTCGCTACACCCAGCTCGATCGCGAGCTGTGGGAGACCACCAGCGCACGCGGAATCTACGCGATGGGCATCCGGGCCGGGGATCTCGGGCTGACCTGCACCACCTACAGTCCGCACGTCTTTTTCTGGTCGCTGCATTACACCTGGAATCTGATGCGGGTGGGGATCGTGCCCGGCGGCGTGCCGACCGAGCGGCGGGTTATGATGATCGATCTGTATAAGCCGACGGTGGTTGCGGCGACGCCGTCATATTTGCTTCATCTGGCGGAGGCGATGAGCCACGCCGGACTTGATCCAACCAAAACTTCGATCAGGCGGGTGATTTGCGCGGGCGAACCGGCCTCGGGAATTCCTTCGACCCGGCATCGAATCGAACAGGCATGGAACGCCGATCTGCACGACGTTTACGGTTGTACGGAAGCGGTGCCCGGCGGCTGGGCCTTCACCTGCGCGGAAGGACTCAAGTCCAATCCGGTCGCCACCCACGTCGCCGAGGACCTGCAAATCTGGGAGACTGTCGATCCCGTTACGTTTGAGCCGGTGCCGGACGGATCGCGCGGCTTGTCGGTGGTGACGAATCTGAATTCCGAGGGCTCGCCGCAGCTCCGCTTTCTGGTCGGCGATTACACGATTCTGGATTACGACCGATGCGTTTGCGGGCGTACGCTGGCGCGCGCTCGCGGCGGCTTTGTCGGACGCGCCGATGACATGTTGAATGTCCGCGGCATCAACCTGTTTCCCACCGCGATCGAGGAAATCGTTCGCAGGTTCGATCTGCTGGGCGACGAATTCCAGATTGTGATCGAGACCGAAGGCGTGATGGACACGCTGACCATCGTCGCGGAACTGCGCGATGCATCCGTGGCGGCTGAAGTTGAGAGCTTACGGGGCAAGATCGCAAGCGAAGTTTCGCGGCGTTGCGAACTGCGCCCGCGGGTCGAACTGGTGGCGGCCGGCACCCTGCCGAAAACCGAGTTCAAGGCCCGGCGCGTGATCGATCGCCGCCGCGCGCTCTAGCGATTCACGCAACCGTGCTGCGGCTTGCAACTCTGGCCGCCAATGCGAACATCGCAATCGCGAATACGATTGAAACCGGGATGGTCAAGGCGAATCTGGGGATCGGTCCCGTAATGTTCGGATGGCCCAGGTACAGCGCTCTGCGCAGTGCGGCCATCTGGTAGGTAAGCGGATTGATCCGCATGATCCATCCGAGCCAGGCGGGCGCACCGCCGGCCGGAAAAAAAGCGCCCGACAGGAACCAGATCGGCACCAGTATCGAGTTCATGATCAGATGGAAGCCGCGCGTGGACTCGATACGCCAGGCGATGATCAAGCCGATACTGGTAAGCGCGAACGCAGTTACCACCATGATCGCCGCCGCCGCTCCGATCGCGCCGGCGCTGAGCCAGATTCCCGCCGCAGGCGCCAGCGCCAGAAAAATCAATCCTTGAATCAACGCCAGGGTGGTGCCGCCGAGCGCCTGTCCGAAGACCACCGTGGCGCGTGAAATCGGCGCGACCAGCACCCCTTGCAGGAAACCCTCCTGACGATCCTCGACCGTCTGGATGGTCGAGAAAATCGCTGTGAACAACAGCACCAGCATGATCACGCCGGGATAGAAATATTGCACGTAGCTCACCCCGCGCGGCATCCCACTGGGACGGAAGGATGCGTTGAAACCCCATCCGATCAGAACCCAGAAGATCAGCGGCTGCACCAGCGATCCGATTATCACGCTGCGTTGACGGCGAAAGCGCGTGATCTCGCGCCACCATAATGAGGCGGCGGCCTGAATCGCGGTGGTGGTCATTGAGCACTCGCCGGCGATTCCGTGACGAAGCGATGACCGGTCAGATGAATAAACACATCCTCCAGCGTCGGCTTGCCGAAGGTTACCGAATCGATCCGATCGCGAAACATCTCGACCACCTCGCGAATCAGTTCATGCCCGCATGGCCGCTCGATCCGAACGGTCCCATCGACCACCGTCGCCTCAAGCTGGAGCCGCTGAGCCAGCTCGCGGATCAGGACGTCGGGAACCGGCGTATGAATCACGATCACGTCGCCGCCGACGCGCGCTTTGAGCTCAGCCGGCGGACCGCTCGCCACGATACGGCCCTGATGCAGGATGCCGATCGTATCGCAGCGTTCAGCCTCTTCCATGTAATGCGTGGTCATCACGATCGTCACCTGGCGAATCTCGCGCAGTTGCGTCAGCACGTTATGGAAGTCGCGCCGCGCGGCCGGATCGAGTCCGGTGCCCGGTTCGTCCAGCAGCAACATTTGAGGCTCGTGGAGCAGGGCTTTCGCCAGCTCGACGCGGCGCTTGAGTCCGCCCGAAAGCGTCTGCGCCAGTTCGCCGCGGCGCTCTTCGAGTCCGAGCTGATCGAGCACCACCGCGATCCGCTCGCGCAGCTTTGCACCGGTCAGGCCGTACAGATGCCCATGATGAGCGAGGTTTTCGGCCACCGTAAGTTTCTCGTCGATACTCGGATGCTGAAACACCACGCCCAGACGGCGGCGCACCTCGAGCGTGGAGCCTGCGAGGTCGTAGCCGAACAGGCGTGCACGGCCGTTTTGCGGCGGCGCCAGCGTCGACAAAACTCGAAAGAGGGTGGTCTTGCCGCCGCCGTTCGGTCCCAGAAAGCCGAACAGCGCGCCGCCGCGGATGGTGAAACTGAGGTCGTCGAGGGCGCGGCGATCGCGATAGCTGAAGCTCAGATGCTCGACTTCAATTGCCGGTGCCGCTGCTGATATCGGCGCACGCAGATCGGTGTCCTCGGTCGCAACTGCTTGTGATCTCATCGAAGGAAGGTACCAACCTGATTATCCGCCGCCCCGCATCGCGCATCAACGCAGCGATCACACACTGGCGAACAGATCGGCCCACTCCTCGAGCATCTGCGGCTGGCCATGACGAATCTGCACAGAAACCTGCGTGCAACCGGCCTCGCGCAACCCGCGCAAGCGATCCTGAAGATCCGCCTTGGTGCCGGTGAAGGTGAATGCTTTGATCATATCGGCGCTGCATAGCGCCTGCTCGTCGGGCCGCAGGAACATCAGGTGGCCGCGATGGTTGGAAAGATAACGCGCGTCGGCCGGCTGATAGGAATCATAGATTTTGCGGTAGGCTTTGACGGCCGGTTCGAAAGCCGGCGGAACCGGGCCGAAGATGCTCTTGAACTGGTCGGCCTCGGCCCAATTGTGCAGCGCGGTGCTAGCCATCGGACCGGCCTGCGCCTTGGCCCGCGGACTGTCGTAAGGTTCGCCCTCGGCCAAAATGCAACCGGCGATTTCGGCGCTGATCTTAATCTTTTCCGGGTCATGCCCGGCCGCGCGCCAGCCCTGCTTCATCTCGTCGATCAAAGTTTTGGCGTGAGCTACCTTGGTCGGCGTGAAAATCCAGTTTGCGCCCATTTCCGCCACCAATTTGCGCGCCTTGGGATTGAAAGCGGAGATGTATAGCGGAATCGGATCCTTGAGATTGTAGACGCCCACTTCGGGGCTCATCATGCGGATTGTGCGGCGCTCGCCCTCGAACTCCCATTGCGTCATTTCGCCGGCCAGCAGTTCCCGTACGATCCGGATGTATTCCTTCATCTCGGCCAGCTTCACCGCGCTGACGCCCATCGTGCGGCGTCCGGTGTAGCCGGTCGAGATGCCGAAATTGATGCGGCCGGGCGCCAGCATATTCAAGGACGCAAGGCCACTGGCCGCCACCGGCGCAATCCGGTTGGTCACCATGATCACGCCGGTGCCCAACTGAATCTTGCTCGACTGTACTGCCGCGGCGCCCATCGCCACGAACAGTTCGGCGTTGAGCAGATGAGTATCGAAGAACCATGCGCGCGAATAGCCAAGTTCCTCGGCCCGCTTTACCAGTTTCCATGAGTCCGCGGCGGGGGCGATATCGATTCCATAATCCATAGATTGTTCCCCTGATGGTTTGAATTCCCAAAAATCAGATTGCCGCCGGTTTTCCGGTCATTTCCTCGCCACGATCATCACGTTGCGCACTCCAAGATGGCTCCACAGAATGGTGATATGCAAAGCCGACAACATTGATTCCATGCGAGTCTTGAAGCTCGTGCTTACCAGCGGGAGTCCCTGTAGCAGCGGTGACTGGAATGAAGTGAAACCCGCCGCCATCATCCGAACTTTCAGATCCTGGTAAGACATCATGCACAGATGAAAGGGACGGTCCTGATGATGGCCGAGGCGGTTCGGGCACCAGACCAGATAGCGTCCGCCGGGCTTCAGCACGCGGCAAACTTCTTTTAAATGAATATCGACATCTTCGGGATGCAGATGCTCAATCATCGAGGTGCTGGCGGCGAACTCGAAAGTTTCGTCCAGCAGTTCAAGCCGGATCGCATTCATGCGGAGAAATTCGATTCGTCCGGCGATTGCCGGGTCCAGTGCTGCGCGCGTCCTCGCAAGTTTCAACTGCTGGGAGGAGAGGTCTATCGCCACCACCTTGGATGCATTCTGCGCCATCAGCACGGTCAGATCACCGGTGCCGCAGCCAATTTCGAGCACCGGACCCGCCGGCGTTCCCATCACCTGTTTGAACAGTGACAGCCGCCGGGCCCGCCGCGCATGTATCTTCGGCAGGCGGGAAGCATCGGGAAGAATATCATCGGGAAGGGCCTTCCTGCCCGGATGATTGTAGGCAGTTTCGTATAATTTTCCGCGGCTACCCTGGTCAGCCTGAAGGAGCGCGGCGAACGGATCACTTTCCAAAATCAATGTCCTGCCGGAGTTCTTACCGGTTAATTTCCGGAATTTGCGGAATCCGAATCCGATTGCTGGTCATCGGAATTATCGCTCGAATCGTTCGACGACTGATCATCTGAATCGCTTGACGACTCGTCGTCATCGGACTGCGCCGACTGATCCGATTGATCGGATTGGTCGTTGGAGTCGCTGGCTGAAGTATCGTCATTCGAAGACGAATCTGAATCGGCGGCCGCGCTGTCGCCGCTCTGATCGTCGGACTGATCATTCTGCGCCAGCCGTAGCTGCCCGTTCCGGACAAGGCCGGCCGCAACTGTTTGCCGCGCCGCCACTCCGGCGATCAACAGAACCGATGCGACAATCGCTAACACGCCGCGAATAACTTTACCATTCATAAATCTGCCCACCTTGAATCTGCTGCGAGCTTACTCAACTTGCACGCATCCTGCCACGCATCGCGCCATTCATCCGATTTCGGTCCCGAGCCGATGGAGTGCTGAATAGCCCATGGCTACAATGCGAACGTCCGAAGTTTTCGGACATCGCCGGCAGCCGCGGAGGTGACCCAATGGGAACGGACCGAATCGTTTTTCTTTTCGATGTTGATAATACGCTGCTCGACAACGATCACGTGGTGGCCGATCTGATGCGTCATCTGGAACATGCTGTGGGCCACGAACGTCAACAGCGGTATTGGGCGATCTTTGAACAATTGCGGGTTGAACTCGGGTACGCCGACTACCTCGGCGCGCTGCAGCGTTACCGGCTTGAGAATCCGCGCGAGCCGCACCTGCTGGCGGTCTCCTCTTTTCTGCTTGATTATCCATTCGCCAACCGCCTGTTTCCGAATGCGATCGACGTGATTCAGCGCAGCAAGCAATGGGGGATGCCGGTGGTTTTTTCCGACGGTGACGTGGTCTTTCAGCCGCACAAGGTCGAACGCTCCGGTTTGTTCGCCGAGGTCGAGGGGAACGCGCTGATCTATGTGCACAAGGAAAAGGAACTCGACGACGTGAGCAGCCGCTTTCCTGCCGATCACTACATTTTGATCGATGACAAGTTGCGCATCCTCGATGCGGTCAAACGGGAATGGGGGGCCAAGGTGACAACCGTTTTTCCACGCCAGGGCCATTACGCGCTCGATCAGGCGGAGATTGCGAAGTATCCGCCAGCCGACCTCGTTATCGATCGAATCGGAATGATGCTCGATTACGACCTCGACGCTCTTTTGCAGGCGGCCCGGATCCGCCGTCCTTAGCCCCGGGCTATCGACTTCGGGCTGACTCGGCTTGGTTAGAACGGATAGTTGACGCCGGAGAACACCGCTAAGCCATCGGCGCCATAACCGAAATCGAGGAAGCCGACCACGAAGGGCAGCGCGATCGCACGGAAACCCAATCCGCCCGCCGGATGGAACGCATCGATTCGAAGTGGATTCTGACTGGCGTAATGAAACACGCGCCCGATATCGACGAATGGCGCAACCTCAAGTGTGCCATGAGTATTGAACACGTCGGCTTCATAAACCTTGGTGCGTAGCTCCAGGTTGGCCGCCTCCAGATTGTTGTCGATATAACGGCCGGCCCCGTAACCGCGCCAGGTCGACTCGTTGGACAGAGGAATTCCGAGGTCGCTGATCTGCCCCGGCCCGTCGCCGCCGAGCCAGCTCATTTCCCAGAATGGAGTCTCGTTGCCGCCGGTCACATAGCGCGCGAACACATGGCCCGCGAGGGTCATCCGGCTGTTCAATCGCAAGTAATGCCGTGCGTCGAAGCCGAACTCATTGTATGACACTGAACTGCCCAGCACGCGATCCGCGCCGCCTGCATAAGCGCTAACCATGGTGCCACGCGTCGGCACCTTGATTGAATCGCGCGTATCATAGGTCGCCATTAGACGGCCCAGCATCACGCTACCGCCGTGAAGACCTTTTACGTTCGGAAATAACGAGCCGATCGATGGGATAGAGCTGAAACCGCCATGCTGGATGCGCAGCCATCGCGGCCTGAAGTATGCCGCAAGCTGAAAATTCTCGGTGATATTCCACCCAAACAGCATGTCACTATAGATCTGGTCGGTAGTGTAATTTGTCTGATTATTGAAGCTTGAATTATTGCCGATTCCGAAGAAACGCTCGGTCGGATCCCGCTCGTACATAAAGTGAATCTGGGCCGACCACCATTTGTGGCGGGTCAAACCGGTGCCGTAATCCGCTTCAACCTGGGTCGCGATCTTTTGCGATCCGCCGGCAACCACAAACCACTGAGTGTCTTCGGACGGGTACGCGAAATAACGAAACGTAGCGCCTGCGCCCAGCGTGCTGTTCACGTTGATATCGGGCGCCAGGATCGAATCGATCTGATGCTTGGAATCGGTATTCAGGAACGCGGCCATCAAGCCGACCGTGGTGCCGCTGTTGGGATCGGTCGTGATTTCCGGCACCGGAATGAAAGGCCAGGTATCCGGATTAGTGGCGCTGAAGTTTTTGAATCCCGCCCCCCAGGTCGATGGATCCAGAAGTGAAAAAGACCATGCCTGAGAAGCTATTAGAAGCGTCAGGACGCATGCCAACCCTTGAACAAACTTAATCACATCGCTTCGCCCTGCGCTTTTCGGAGTTGGAAACAAAAGTAGTGTAGCATCGTGCCAGACTCTACTGGACGCATCAACTACACACACCTATTATCCCGTCAGTTAGCAGAAGTCAGTCGCCACCGAGCGCCGTTCGAGGCTAACGCCGGTGGTCGATGAGGTGCGTGGCAGTTTCCGCATCGCACCCGAATGTGCAAGGATTCATTTTTTATTGAGACCAACGCAGGGAGGATTCGATTATGGCCAAGGTAGACGGCGGAGCACTGGTCGCGCGGGTGATGCGTGAAAACCGGGTGCGCTATTGCTTCACCATAAATGGAGGCCACCTTTTTCCAATCCTCGCCAACCTGCGCAGCAACGAAATCAAGATGATTCACATGCGCCACGAGCAGACCACCGCTTACGCGGCCGATGCTTACGCGCGAATCAGCGGCCAGCCCGGCGTATGCATGGTCACGGCGGGATGTGGCCTTACCAACGCCGTAACCGGCCTGTGCGTGGCCGGCCTGACCGGCAGCGCGGTGGTCTGTATTTCGGGACAGCATCCCAACACCGAAGACCATCTGGGATCGTTTCAGGAAGCCTATGGCTCCGAGGTGGTGCAGAGCTTTTCGAAGTTCACCAAGCGGGTGACCGACTGGAGTACGATCGAATTTGACGTGCGATCGGCGTTTCGCGAGGCGATCTCGCCGCCGCAGGGTCCGGCCCTGGTCGAGATTCCACAGAACATTCTTTATCACGGCGGTGATGACGCGCAGCAGCGCCGTGGCGCACGCCCTTTCACCACCGAAGACGTGCGATCGGCCGGCGATCCGGCGAAAATCGATCGCGCGCTCGAGATGCTGATTGCGGCCGAACGTCCCCTGATCGCGGGCGGCGATGGGCTTTTCTGGTCGCAGGCGGCCGCCGAACTCAAGGAATTTGTCGAGCTTACCTCGATTCCGGTTTACACCCGCCGGGCCGGTCAGGGATCGGTCTCCGAAGAGCATCCGCTGGCCATCCGCGGCGCCTTCAAAAAGCCCTTCACTGGCCATGCCGACGCGGTGCTGGCGATCGGCTTCCGCTTCTGGAGCGGAGAGCATTTCGGCCAGCCCCCAACGTGGACCGATCAGGCCAAATACATCCAGGTCGATCCCACGCCGACGCGGATCGGATGGCAGGTCAACGCCGACCTTCCGATTGTTGGGGATCCGAAGCTGGTGCTGCGTCAGATGATCGCCCGGATCAAAGAGCTGAAGCTCGATTTTTCGAAAAATCGTAACTCGCCCTGGGTGCGGCAACTGGCCGAGGTCCGCGACAACTTCAACCGCTTGATCCAGGACAACGAAAAGAAGGCCCACGACAATCTACCGATCCATCCGGCACGGCTCACCCGGGATTTGGTGTCGATTCTCGACAAGAACGCCACCGTGATCATCGACAGCTTTACGCTGTCGGGTTGGCTCAGTCAGTGGCTCAACTGCCGCTTCCCCGGCCAAGTGGTTGACGCCGGTCCGTTGGCGCCGGTGGGGCATGGGGTGGGGATGGCGATTGGCGCGCAGCTCGCCCGTCCCGGCGCACAGGTGGTGACCGTAATGGGCGATGGCGGCATCGGCATCGGCGGCTTCGATATGGAAACCGCCGCGCGCTACAAGCTGCCGATCGTATGTCTGTTGTGGAATAACAGTTCGTGGGGCCCGAGCTTCGAGTCGATGCCGCTGCTCAAGGATCGCACCGACCCATTCGATATGCTGCCAAAGATTCGCTACGACAAGATTTTCGCCGAGATGGGCTGCCATGGCGAAAACGTCGAGACCCCGGACCAACTGCTCCCGGCATTGGAACGGGCTTTCAAATCCGGCAAGCCGGCCTGCGTCAACGTGATCGGCGACAAGATGGTCGGTCATCCCACGCTGGGCGGGAATCTGCTCGGCTCAACCGGCTCGAACTGAGCTAAGATTCGGACAAGAGGTCTATCCATGCTCAAGCTGTACTACTCGCCCGGCGCCTGCTCGATGGCGTCGCATATTGGCATCGAGGAGAGCGGTGCTCCGTATGAAGCGAAGCCCACGTTAATCCCTAAAAACGAACAGAAGAGTGAAGCCTACCTTAAGATAAATCCGCGCGGGAAAGTGCCCGCGTTGCAGCTCGATGACAACAGCGTCATCACCGAGAACGTTTCGATTCTGAATTACATCGCCAAGCGCTTCCCGGATAAAAAGCTGATGCTGACCGATCCGCTCGGAGAGTCGCGTTGCCTGACCACGATGGCGTGGTTTTCGAACACGGTGCATCCGTCATTCACCGCCTGCGCGCGTCCTGAACGATTCGCCGAAGATCCAGCGGCGCAGGTCTCGGTCAAGGAAACCTCCCGCAAAAACTTTTTCGCCAATTGCCGCGAAATCGATTCTTTGCTGACCGCCAAAGAATGGATGATGGGCTCACAGTTCACAGTCTGCGATGGTTACGCGCTGATCTTTTATGGCTGGGGTGCGCGGGTCGAGATGCCGATGAAAGAGCTGAAAAACTACACCGCGTTCAAGGATCGGATGCTGCAACGTCCGGCGGTTCGCAAAATTCTCGAACGTGAGCAGAACATTCTGCTTAATTACTGAACTGGGCGGGATGCGATCGGCTCGCCGATCGCGTCCCAACTTTTCCCTGCTCGCGCGCAGCTTCATTGACACCTGCTTGAAGCGTGATTAGACCACGTTCATGAGGCGCCCCTCTGCCCCTGGAATCCTGGCTCAACGGCTTTTCCATTCACGACGGCTGCGCTGGGTGGTTGCGATCCTCGCAATCGCTCTCATCATTTTCACGCTCGCGGGGTTTTTCGCCGTACCGCCCCTGATTCGAAACATCCTGACCACCCGGGTCGCTACCAGTTTGAAGCGCCAGGTGGCGGTGGGCGCGATCAGATTCAATCCCTATTCGCTGCGACTGCATCT
>DAHVFB010000078.1 GCA_027317185.1 Deltaproteobacteria bacterium | reverse complement strand
CCATTGCGCCGCTTGCTTGGGCATCTCTTTGACCAGCGACATGGGCCGTGGCGGCCCGACCGTCATCCCGAGTGCTTCGGCGACCGTCGGCCACACGTCGGGCCATCGGAACACATCGCCGTTGGTGATATTGAAATGCTCATTGTGGCAGGCAGGCGTGGTCGCGGCCCATTCCATCGAGCGCGCGAGCAGGTCGACGTCGACCAACTCGAACAGATAGGAGGGACCGCCGGGAAACGCCAGCGGCATCGCGGCTTCCTTCAGGATCGCCGCATAAACGCCGATCGCCGGTATCACATTGAGGTTGCTTCCCACCGCCTCGCCCACCACCAGTTGAGGCCGCAGTATCGTCCATGACCATGCGCGTCCGGCCTGTTGCTCGCGAATGTAATCCTCCTGGAGCCAGTAAAAGTTTTCATGCGGATGGCGCGGCGCGCGCTCGCGTGCCGGAGTTGCCATCGGGCCGATATGCGCTCCGTATGCCTTGGTGCCTTGCAGCACAGTAACGTGCTTGAGATGCTTTGCGACCTTATGCAGCGGCTCGAACAGATTTCGCAGCATCGATAGATTCACTTCCATCTGTTTGCGTTCGAGCCAACCCTCGAGCAGATTCGGCTTCTCGTTCACTGCCGCATAGGCGACGTGAGTTACGTCGGACATTTGCGAAAAGACCATTTCGCATTGGCGGGCGTCGAGCAGGTCGATCGATATGAATGTCGCACCATCAATTGGAGCGGGCGTCCTGCGCGACACCGCCAGGACTTCCCACCCTTCGAGTTTTGCGAAATGGCGCACGGCCGCATAGCCGACCAAGCCGGACGCACCCGCAATCAAGATCTTTCGTTTCGCCATTGCACTGCCTCGCTCATCGAATTTCGTCGTTGATTAGTCGATGCCTCGCGTATACCTGATTCGCTCGCGACACCGCTACCGGATTGTGACGCGATCAGATGCGGAGCGCGTGCGATCAGTGGCGCGCCTTCTATTAAGCGCGCCCCGCGATCACGCATGAGGCGCGCGAGTCGGTCGCGAGCCGCCGAAGTTGGTGTGAATGGCCGCGGCGAAGACGGATACGAAGGAGCTTGGCATATCTTTGAGTTTCTCGCTATGATTATCTATAGTATGTGAAAACCGCCTGAGAGGAGAAACGGATGGCTAAGTCTCTTTGGTTCGCGGCGCTCGTTTCGGTAACTTTACTGGCACTGACCTTGGTCGTGTCGGGTTGCCATTCAAGCGGACCCGATGGCGTTTACACCGATAGCACGGGTCACATGACCCTTGAGTTCAAGGACGGCAAGGCCTTTCTGAACCTGGCCGGGAACGCCGACCCCGAAGGGACACCCTACGACGTGGGCGGTGACAAAATCACCATCCATTATAGCGGCGGAGTGGAACGCCTGATGAACCGGTCGCTTGCGATCGGCAGTGGCTATTCCATCTTTACCAACAGGCCGCGCATTCGTGCCGCCTCGAACATCCGGCGAAAGAATACGACGGCGAAGAAGAAGTAGACGATATTCAGTTCGAGGCCCCACCTGAAATGCGCGACTGAAAAAACTCCTTGTTCGATCGCCGTCCGCATCCCTTCGAACGATTGAGTAGTCGGCAACATCCAGGCAATCGGCCGCAGAAAGGGCGGCAATGAGCTCAACGGGTAGAATACACACGACAGCGGCATCAAAATTCCGGCGAAGCTCCACGCCATCGCCTGAAATTTAGTGGTGTAACGGAAGATCAGGCCAGTGACGGCGATGCCAATCGCAAGTGCAAACAGGGTCAGGTTGAGTATGAACGGAATCAGCGCCGGCAGCATGGGGAAGATATCATAGTGATAGAAAAGCCACGCAATCAGGGATTCGACGAACAATCCGACCATCGCCTTGGCCAGCGTGATGGTGATCAGCCCGGTCACGTATTCCGATACGCTCAGCGGCGAGGCGAAAAGGCTTACCAGGTTTCGCGACCACAGTTCTTCGAGGAAGCCTACCGCCATGTCACGCTGGAAGGCGTTGAACAGCCCCCACAAAATGACCGCTCCGAGCAGGCAACTGAGAACTCCGGGCTGCAGGCGGTCGCCGTGGCGCAGATAGAGTGTGAAGAAGCCCCAGACAAGGATATTCACCACCGGCCAGTACACCATGTACGTGATGTGATTGGCGTTGTGCCGCACCTCGTAGGCGTGCCGAAGGACGACGGCCTTAATTCGATGCAGCTTCATCGGACTGGCGCCCCGCGATGCGGATGAAGACTTCGTCGAGCGCCGGGGCTTCGCGGTGCTCCTTGAGAATCCGGCGGGTTACTTCGATTGGCGTTCCGGTGGCGATCACCTTTCCGTGTTGGAGAAAGATGATTTTGTCGCATATGCGCTGGACTTCGTGCATATTGTGCGAAGTATACAGAATCGTCGTCCCAGAGCTCCGCTGGAGTTCGAGCAGCACATCTCTTACCTGGAGCGCCGCTTGAATATCGAGATACGCCGTGGGTTCGTCGAGCAACAGCAGTTCCGGATTATTCAGAAATGCCTTGCACAGGCCCACCCGCGTGGTCTCGCCCGAAGACAGTCGCGAGATGGGCTTATTCCTGAACTGCGCGATGCCGAATCGATCCAGGAGTTCATTGATTTTCGCCGCGGGATTGCGGATGGCGTAGATTCGCGCGAAGACCGTCAAATTCTCGAGCACGGTCAGGCGGGCCGGGAATGCCATGTAGGGCGTCGTGAAGTTCAGTCGCTGAAGGATCTGTTCGCGATCGGTCTCGAGACTCTTCCCAAAAAGACGCACAGCGCCCGCGTTGGGCGAGATCAAGCCGAGCATCACGTGAATAATCGTTGTCTTGCCAGCCCCGTTGGGACCGACCAGGCCGGCAATTTCTCCCGGCTGGACGACGAACGAAACGTCGTCGACGGCCGTGAACTTGCCATAGAATTTCGTCAAGCGCTCGATGGTAACGAGCATCGCGCCACAGTACGCGACGAGCGCGCCTGGGACAATCGGTTTGTGGCTTTATTCTGCGCGTTGGTTTTTCACCCGCCGGGGCTGCTCATCCGAAAGGTGGATTAGCCAGGGTAGGGCGCGCTTGAGGGACCCTGGCATTTTGAGGATTAGTAGCTAAATCCCTTGATTCGCTCAGGGAAAATTTGTATTTTGCCGCACCGGTGTGTGATCGGGTCCGCAGATGAAAGGCAACTCTGATATACAGCCTAATCGCTAATCGACAAAAGGAGCGCATAACCTAGTGACTGCCACGTTTCCCCCACTGCCCGACGTCGAGGCCGCACGGGATTCGCGCCTTCCGCGCGTGTGCATAGCCACCTGGGAAATCGAGGGGCCATCTCGCAATGCCGGTATTGGCACCGCGTACACCAGTCTGGCCGACGCGCTGAAGCGCGCCGGCTACGACGTGACTATTCTCTTTCTTCTCGGATGCCATCCCACCGACGGCAACATGATCGATTGGGTTGACTATTACCGGAAAGAGAAAGGGATGAAGCTGATTCCGCTGCCGATGGCGCACGAGCCGCGAATCCACGCTGCGTGGGCTTCGAGCGTCTCGTATCACACATACGCCTGGTTGAAAGAACATCAGCACGATTTCGATATCATTCATTTCCCGGAATGCCAGGGACTGGGATTTTACACCTTGCTGGCCAAACGCCAGGGGCTGGCCTTCCGCGACATCACCTTTGTGATCAGCGCACATGGTCCGACCTTCTGGGTCAAGGAGGGGAGCCAGGACTATATACGCAATCTGGGCGAGCTCGAGATCGATTTCATGGAGCGTGTGAGTATTTCGGCCGCGGATATCGTCACGAGTCCGAGCCAGTACCTGCTGCGCTGGATGCGGGAAAATGGCTGGGAACTGCCGGAACGGACTTACGTTGCACCCTACGTTCTTCCGCAGGGGCTGCTCGCGGAAGCGCCCGCCGTGCGTACGCGGAAAAACGAAATTCGTGAAATAGTGTTTTTCGGACGGTTGGAGATCAGAAAAGGGCTCAAACTATTCTGCGACGCGATCGATGAACTCTGCGCTGATCGCGCCAATCGCAAGTTTGAGGTCACGTTCCTGGGAAAAGAGACCCAGCTCTATGGTCGTTCGAGTATTGGTTACATCAGCGACCGATCGAAGGCATGGACCGTTCCGTGGCGCATACAGTCCGGCAAATATCAGGGTGCCGCGATTGAGTATCTGAAGGGCGCGGGACGATTGGCCGTGATATCGTCGCTCGCCGACAATTATCCTAACACGGTGCTGGAATGCGTTGGTGCGGGGGTACCACTGCTGGCCACCAACGTCGGAGGGATTCCTGAAATTATCAACTCCTCCGATATAGAAAACGTCTGCTTCGAGCCGGGACCCGACGTTCTGGCGGAACGTCTGCGCGGCGCGCTTGAAAAAGGCGTCTTTTCGGCGCGTCCGTCGGCCTCCTTCGCCGACACGGCGCGCAAATGGGTCGATTTGCACGCCAGCCTTTCGGATCGAACAAAGAGTGATCCGCCGGTGCGCAAGGATCGTCAAGCCAACCGTGAATCGATCTTTCCGTTGGTGAGCGTGTGCTTCGCCTACAATGTAAGAGAGAAGGGCGCCGCGGCGACGCTGGCGTCGCTAAAACAGCAGGACTATCCACACCTGGAGATCATATTGGCCGAGTGTGGTAGTGAGGACACTTCCCAGTCAAATTCGTCGATCGATGCTAATGGTGCAGAAGGCGGCGAAGTGCGCCGGATTATTCGGCGCGGTACTGAGATGGGCGCAGGCCGAAATGCCGCGGTCCGCGAGGCTAAAGGCGAGTACCTGTTCTTCGTCGACGATCACACGCTGTTATTGGCGCCCAATGCGATTTCGGTCTTTGTCCAGGTGGCGCAACGCGTTGACGCTGACATCCTGACTTCGGCGATCAGCTTCTTCCTCGGCTCCTCCAGCGGATCGTCGGATAACCTGCTCGAGCATTCGCGCCGTCCGTTTCTCGGCGGTGACGCCGCCACCGGGGCTTTCGTCAATTGCTTCGGCAGTACCAACGCCCTCGTGCGGCGCGACGCATTCGAGACCGTTGGCGGCTTCAGCAACGAAGCGGTGTCGACGCTCGACGATTGGGAGATTTTCTCGAAGGCCGCTCTGATGGGACTGCGGATCGAGACGATGCCGGAAGTAATGATCTGGCATCGCGAAGATCAGGATCAGGAGAGTCTCGTGCATTCGCTGGTGAATGCGGTTCGTAGTGCCCGGCCGTACACCATTCCCGGGCGCAAGGTGGCCCCCGCCGTCGAGCAGACGCTGTCCAAGGTGGTGCAATTTGGCCAAGGATTGAAATTTGAGCGGGACGCTAACACTGGTACGCCGCTCTCGCGCGGAGAACAGGGGCCGGCCGTGACCGGCTGAGACGCGGCGCTCCACCGAGCGGAAGGTTGCGATCTCTTCCGCCGGGAAAGCGCGAAGCAGGCCGAATGGTTTGATATGCCATCTTCACGCGCGGTACTGGTGCTCGGCATGCATCGCAGCGGAACGAGCGCGATCGCACGCGGTCTGCTGGCGCTGGGTGTCTATCTCGGGAATGACTTTTTAAGTCCCCAGCCCGATAACCCGACTGGGTATTGGGAGGACAGGAAGATCTTGGAGATCAACGAACGCCTGCTGGCCGTATTCGGGCTCAGGTGGGAAGACGTCTCGCTGATCGATGACGCTCGATGGCATGAGCCCGAAATCAAGGCATTGCACCCTGAGGCCGCCGATTATCTCAGATCGACGCTGATGACTCGGGCGCTATGGGGATTCAAGGATCCGCGCACGATTCGGCTACTGCCCTTCTGGCATTCGGTGCTCCGGGAACTGGAGATCGAGGAACGCTACGTGGTAATGATCAGGAATCCGCGAAGCGTGGCGGCGTCACTAGCCCAGCGCCAGGGCATGGAGGCGGTGACGTCGCATCTGCTGTGGCTGGTGCATATGGTCCCTGGTGTGAAGATGATTTTCGGCCGGCAATTCGTTGTTACCGACTATGATTTGCTGATGGGAGAACCACGGCGTGAGCTTGAACGTATCGCGCGCCGTCTCAATCTCGCGCTGGATGACACCAGTGCGGCAAGGATTGCGCAGTTCGTCGACGGATTCCTCGATCCAAACTTGCGTCACAACTTTTTTGGCGCCGCCGAAGTCGAAACTGACCTCAATCTGCCGCCACTAAGCCGCGAAGCATACTTGTGGCTTCGCCGGCTGGCGACCGACCGAACTGAAAATGATTCACCGGAATTCTGGGCAGCCTGGGAACGCAGCCGAATGGCCGTGGAAAAGTTAGTCTCCGGCGCCGGTTTCAACTAACCCTTCCAGGTGTGCCGCGGAGGGCGATGAGGCGAGCGAGCTGCGAATCGCAGGATCGGAGAAGAGATTCGCTGCGCATTCACCAGCGTCCGATAACCGTGAGGACTCTGTCGCTCAAGGATGTTGCCTGAAGAAGATACAGATGGTTCGAGGAGAAGCGGCCGTGATCGGCTGTTCGTGGTAATCGGGGCGCAGCGAACCGGCACAAATATATTGCGCGAGATTCTCAATTCCAACGAGCAGATCGCGATGCTTGGCGAGGTGCTCACACCCAGCCCGGCGCCTGCTCACTGGGACAACTTCTGCCGCAAGCTGTCCGTTCGCAGCACGAATCCGGCGACTTTCGGCGAGGCCGGAGCGCTCCTCGATCAATACTTTGAGTTTATTAAATATCGCATTCGGAACCATTGGGAAGGCAACAAGAAGAGCGGCAGCCACGCAATTGGCGTTGACATCAAATACGATCAACTGCGGCGCATAGCGCCTACCAATTGGAGTTTTACGTCACCATACGTTCTATTCTATCTGCGAGCGCGCGAGGCTACGCTAATTCATACAACGCGCAATGTGATACACTGCGCCGTATCGGCACTGATCGCCAAGGAGCGAAATCTGTGGCACAATTACGGCGGCATCGCTATCGATCGCAGTTACGAGATCGATGTCGACGAGTGTTTAAGGCACGCGCTAACGATCGCTCGGCGCCGCGACGCATTTCTCGAGTCCGCATACGGCTGCACGATCATCAATTGCCGCTACGAACGCCTGTTCGAGGACATCAAGAGAGCGGGCTCCGGAGAAGTGATTCCAGAAGGCGACGGGCCCTTAGAAAAAATCGCGATGACGCTCGGAGCGTCATTCACGTTTCGCAATGACAGACGACTTCAAAAGGCCATCGACATTCCATACTCCAGGTTGCTATCCAACTATGACACACTCGTGAGGCGTGTCGAGGACTCCGAATTCCACGCATTGGCTGCGACCCTGGTATAGCTCTGCCGCGAACGATGATTTCGCGCAGTAGAGTTGGTTAATTGGAAAACCCAGCCTCGAGCATGACGATCGCCAAGCCCTGGCTCGCTCCGAATGCGCAGGCGGGAAGTTATGCCTTGGGCATGCTAGGGCTGGAAGAACGCAAGCTGCTCTATCATCTGGCCCGGAATACTTACTCCGGTGAAGGCGCGGTGGTAGAGCTCGGAGCGTTTTGCGGGGCATCGACCTGCTGCCTCGCAGCGGGCCTGAGGGACAATCCGAGGGCCGCGGGCCACCACGTGCATTCATACGATTCTTTCATTGCCAGCGAACCATACCTGGTGGAATTCATCGGCGCGGAATTCGGCGCGACGATCGAGACAGGACAGTCTTTCGCGGCCATCTTTCGGCGCGCCACGGCGCAGTTTGCCGATCTGATCGAAGTTCATGCGGGTGATTTGCTGGAGCAGCGATGGCCTGCCGCGATGCCGATCGAGATACTGTTTGTCGATGTGGCCAAGACACTTGCATTGAGCGGCAAAGTATTAGGTGAATTCTTTGCGCATCTCATACCAGGAAAATCACTCGTCGTTCACCAGGATTTCTATCATCCCACCGCGTTTTATCTTCCCGTAGTGATGGACTTTCTCATGGATTATTTCAGCATTATCGAAACCGGCCGCGATTCGTCCGTGGTGTTCCGCCTTGAGGCTGCGATTCCGTCGGATAAACTCCATTCGGCCAGCCTCTATAAATTCTCTTTCGCCCGGCAACAGGCTGCGCTTCGGCGCATGATGCGACGCGTGGGCCGGCCAGGGCGCGACTATCTTCGCATATCGGAATGCGCGGCGATCGGTACTTACTTTGGTGAAGAGCGGTTTCGAAAAGCGCTGGCCAGTGCAATTCGACAAGCACGACTTGAGCCGGATCGAGTATGGTCGGACGGACTCGCATGGTGCGGCGACTTTAAAGCATCGCGGGTGCGCGCCAGGCTTTACGGGGTCCCGTCGTTGATGCCGCCACCAACGCCCTATGATAAGGCGCACCTTATCTGGTCAGCGATATTGTCAACGGTTGCGGGGCGAATCGCGTCGTCACGCCTGTATGGATATCGGGCAGCGTGATTTCAGATGCCAGGGGCGGATCTACTTGCCTCGCGCTTTCATGGCATGAGTGACCCCCGGCATCACTTTCGGAAACCCCTTACCGTCCATCTTGTCCTTGGTATAGGTATCCAGCCCGTGGACCATGTAATGTGAGTGAGCATTGCGAATCGCATTGCTGAAACCCATCGTATCCTGAGCCGAGTTCGCCGCCCATTTAACCATTCGCAGGGTAAACGGATCGTTTTCCGCGATCTCATTGGCGAGCGCCATGGTTTCATCTTCGAGACGGTCACGCGGTACGACAAGGTTAACAAATCCGAGACGTTCCGCCTCCGCGGCACCGATGAAGCGGTTGCGAAACATGGTCTCTTTGGCCTTGCGCAGCGGTATATCCCAGGGTATCGAGAAATACTGCATGAGTGCAGGCAGGAAAGCGGCGTCGTCAGACGCGACAATCAAATCCATCGCCGCGGCGAACATCCATCCACCGAATATACACATGCCCTGAACCTGGGCGATAGTGGGTTTGTCGAGATTACGCCAACGTAGTGTCGCGTCGAGAAACAGATGGCGCGATAGTGCATATTCGCCGCGCAATCCTTTCGGAAAGGGCCGGCGACGCATGTCCTCTCGCTCTTCGGGCGTGCCGATGTCATGACCCGAGGAGAAAGTGTCGCCCGCGGCGGCTAATATGATCACGCGTACATCTTCGTCGGCGTTGGCTGCTGAGAATGCGTGATCCATTTCCTCGATCATCACGCGGGATTGCGCATTCTTGTAGCGCGGACGGTTAGTGATTATCCTGGCGGTCGCGCCGTGCTTCTCGTAAAGTATTGCCTGGTATTCCACGATATTCCTCGGTGCCCCTCATTTACCCTTGAAGATTGGCTTACGCTTTTCAATAAAGGCACGCGGGCCTTCCTTGGCGTCTTCCGAAGAGAAAACGCCGCGTGCGAGCTCGTTTTCAATTTCGTAACCCTCTTCCAGCGGGCGCCCGGAAGTTCTCGTCACCCCTTGCTTAATCGCGCGGACGGCCAGTGGACCATTGGCCGCGATCTTTCTGGCAATCTCCTCAGCTTTTGCCATTAGTTGTGCGCGAGGTACGACATGATTAATCAGCCCCAGCCGTCGCGCTTCGGGCGCATCGATCAGATCGCCGGTCAGCAATAACTCCATCGCGTTGCAATAGGGTATCTGGCGCGGCGTGCGGACGAGCGAGCCGGCGTAAGGGATGAGGCTCCACTTTACTTCCATCAGGCCAAAAGTCGCATGCTCGGCAGCGACTCGAATGTCAGTTGCCAGCATCAGTTCCATTCCGCCAGCAATACAGTAACCGTTGATCGCCGCGATAATTGGCTTGTGCATCGGGAATGGATGAAGCATCGCAACCGAGCGCAATTCCGGATTTTGCAATAGCTTGTGATCCCATTCATCCTCGGGCGGACGGTCCCTGGTGGTTAGCGGGAGCAATCGAGCGAGGTCCGCTCCGGCGGAAAAGGCTTTGTCGCCAGCGCCGGTGATGATAATCACGCGGACCGCATCGTCTACGGCCACGCGTTTCCATGCTTCAGCCAACTGAACCATCAGTTCAGGATTGATCGCGTTGTGCACCTGCGGCCGATTGAGCGTGAGGTAAGCGATATCGTCGCGAATGTCGAACAGCAGGGCTCGCATGTGTAAAATCTCCAACTGCGGATATGGTCATCGGAAAGAAATAACGCAACTCACTAGAACATCGGATCACCAGGTTCGAGGCCGAGCAGCATGCGGCCGGCCGGGCGATACATCTTGGGATGCACGACTCCGTGCTGGCTGGCGGTAGTAATATCGCGCATCAAACGATCAAGCGGATGACTCCGATAGATTGCGCTGGTGGCGGCGAGATCATACATCGTGGTCACGACCTCTTTGGCCACGCGATGCACCGTGATGAGCATGATGCGATACATCGCGCGCTGGCGTGGAGATAGCTTGTCGCCACGCTCCAGCGTCGCCCAGAGCTCTTCGAGCGAGGAGTACGCGAAGCTGCGGGCCGACGCGAGCGATCCTTCCGCGATGGCCAACGCTTCATGGGCGCGCGAATCGTCACGCAGCAGACGGCTGGCCATGAGCTTGTGCGGGTCGGGCATCAACTCCTTGCGACTGGCTAATTCAGCGACTGCATCGATGGCTGCCCGCGCGATCCCCAGCGGTACTCCCGCGTGTGGCACGAGGAACAGCGGGGCGAAGCGGTAAAGTGCGCCGGTACATTGCGGACGCTCAAGGAAGCTCCAGCTCTCTTCCGACGGTACGAAGTGATCATTGACCAGATAGTCATTGCTGCCCGTTCCGGCAAGGCCAGTAGTGTACCACGTGTCGAGAATCTGGCATGCGGAGGGCGGGAACACCATCACACGAACTTCGGGGCGATCATTGGCCATGCGGCGCGGCGTGCCGCCCTCGAAGACGACGCATCCGCCGATGATCATCGAGGCGTGCTGACAGCCGCTGCCGAAGCGATAGCGGCCGGTCACGCGATAGCCGCCGTCTACCACATCGGCGCGTCCCACCGGCACGACCTGGCCGGCCAGGGAAAAGTTGTCATGACCGAAAAATCGTCGCGCGACAGGTGGAGCGAGAAACGCGCCGGCAAAGCTCCCGGCGGAGGAGATCATCGCGCACCAGCCAACCGAACCGTTGATTCGTGATAGTTCTTCCACCACCCGAACCTGGGTCACTGGATCGAGCTCAAGTCCGCCGTAAGCCCGTGGCACGGCCATGCGAAAAGCGCCAAGTGCGCGTAGTGCTTCGACGACTTTGGCGGGCAAGCGCCGCTCCGCCTCCATAGTGCTGGCGGATTCCTGGATCATGGGACCCAGGGCCTGTGCGGCGGCGATAATTCCGCTTGCGGCTTGTGAAGAACTCTGCGTTGCCATCGGCGATCTCCGCGGTCAATTTCATACGTCCGTAGCCGGCATCGTAGCATCAACGGAGGGCATGGCTAGCGCATCACGTCGCCCAATCCAGCCGGCGTCGTGTACCGCTCGATATCCTCCCACATTTTCGGCACGTCGTCATTAATAAGTACGCTATAGCCGTGGCCATCATTGGGTCCGCTGAAGGTGGCGTGATGGTTCTGTATATCCCAGTAGTGCGAGTATTGAGCGCCCGAGGAGTTTTGCGGGCCAATGCGCGGAACGTTGATCACGATCGGTTGCAACAGAACGATCTTCCAGAGCTGCATGTGGCTGTCGTAGAGGTCTTCCCACAGGGCACCGTAGAACTGCCGGTCGACATACATTATGCGTTTGCCGTAACAGTAACCCGAGGCCATCGACGGTATCTTGCGGATGTCCAGAACGTCTACGTCGCGTACTTCCCATTTGCCCCATGACGGCTTGGGCCATCCGAGTGGCATATCGTAATTCTGCGGGAGGTTCGCTCCGGCCTGTCCGACATCCATCATTGCGAGGATCTGGCGCTCGCTGAGCAGGTTGGCGTCAAACTCCGGAATATTGCCGTCGAAGCCGAAGCGTGCGTCATCGGGCGTGGTGTCGCTTCCCATAGCGGCGCACCGAGCCGCGGTCGAGAGCCGTTGAGTCCGGCGCATTGAGGGGGCGAAGTTGTAGACGTCTTCGGGTTTTGTGAGATCGGTATATCCAATAGTCAGTGTGGTCGAATACTTCTGTTGTTCGGGCTCCTGAACCATGAACCAGGTAGTGTAGTACTTGCCCGCGCCGCCCTCGATTGTCGCAGGAATGCCCGGATCGGTATTGAATGAAAGCTGGCGAGCGACCCACAGTCCCTTGACGCAACTGACATTGCTGTACGAGTCGAGCGTACAGAACTTGCCGAGGTTTTCGGGGCCGTTGACGACGAGATGGGGCATATAGCGGTACCAGAAATTCGCGAGCAGCTTCCACCCCAGATGCGGTTCGGCAGGTGAAGGGAAAGGTGTTCCACCCTGATAGCCGGCAACCGTCAGGCCACCATCGGGCAACTCAATCACGCTGGTTTGCGCTCCATACTGCTCGGTGGCCGCGATATATCCTTTGGGCAACGGATGAATCGCGGTTGGTCCAATCTCCATGCGCACGTCCGGCGGCATTTTCCATGCATAGCTGCCCTCAAACAGGGCGACCATCCCGTCCGGCATATACTGAATGTATTGGCGCCAGTTCTGCATCGTGATTGCGGTGCCCGGCAACGCCTTGGCGGCGAGGGCGGAACCGTCGGCCGCGAAAGCTGGCGCCGTATTCAACAGTGCAAAAATGATCAATCCTGAAAGCCAACCGAAAAGCGAAACACAAAACCCATCCGACATCGTTGCGACCTCCAACCTCGCTGCCGATACCATGAGTGGGGGTTTGTTCGCAACGTCTGATGACCGGTAATCTTGCACGACGTATCGGCCGAGTTTGACCTTGGCCGCTATGAAGGATTAGAGCTTGAATACGCGCGATACACGCGAGGAGTTCGCATTACAATGGCAACCGGCGATCTTGAAAAGCGCATCACCGTTCTCGAAGACATCGAGGCAATCAAGCAGCTTAAGGCGCGCTATTGCGCCGTCTGCGATGACGATCACAACCCCGACAAGATCACCACGCTGTTTGTCGAAGACGGCATCTGGGAGGGCGGGGATTTCGGCAAGGCGCAGGGCCATGCCGCCATCCGCAAGCTCTTCGAGGGCTTCCAGAAGCTGATCAGCTTTTCCCAGCACAACGTGATGAATCCGATTATCGAGGTGGACGGTAACCGCGCCAAGGGCGTCTGGTACCTGCTGGGGCCGTTTACTTTCCGCAAGGATAATGGCGCGCGCTGGATCGCCTGCAAATATGAAGACGACTACGTAAAGGTCAATGGCGAATGGAAATACCAGCACCTGCGGGCGATTATCCGGGTGCAGGCGGAATACGAAAAGGGCTGGGCGAGCAAATAAAGCTGGTGCGGGCTGCGGAATAGGTAGTACATACCAAGTACCGTTCGGGACGGCGCTCGGATTGTAAACGCCTTGTACGTTGACGATATGTCGCACCCGCAGATCGTTGTGGCATTACGGATTACTCTTGTGCCACGCGGAGAAACACGATGGCGATGATTAATTTCGACGACTACGCCTCGAAATACCAGCACGTCAAGATGGAGCGCCGCGACGGCATTCTGCAGATGACACTGCATAGCAATGGCGCGGAATTAAAATGGGGCGTCGGGCCGCATGAGGAGCTGTCGTACGCATTCTATGATGTGGCGCGCGATCGCGAGAACCGTTGCGTTATCCTGACCGGTACGGGCACTGAGTTTTCCGCTGAAATGGATACCGGAGGCGGCCCCGGCGGACTCCAGGTTGCTCCTCACAAGGTGGAATTAAAGCCAGCCACCGTGCCGCCCGCGGCCTGGGATCATATCTACTCGGACGCGAAATACCTGTTGATGAATTTATTGAATATCGAGGTGCCGATGATCGCGGCCGTCAACGGCCCCGCGTTTATTCATGCCGAACTCGCGGTGATGTGCGACATCGTGCTCGCGTCGGAGAATGCCGCATTCCAGGACGCGCCGCATTTTCCCAACGGGGTCGTGCCCGGCGACGGCGTCCATCTGGTCTGGCCGCTGGTGCTTGGACCTAACCGCGGGCGCTACTTTTTGCTGACCGGCCAGAAGATTGCGGCGCGTGAGGCGCTGGCGCTGGGCGTGGTCAGCGAGGTACTACCGCGCGAGCGTTTGCTGGATCGGGCATGGGAATTGGCCCGGCAAATCGTCGCGCGGCCGAGCCTTAGTGTCCGCTATGCGCGCGTCGCGCTGACGCAGCAGATGAAGAAGATGATGCTCGACGGGCTAGGCTACGGCCTGGCCCTCGAAGGCCTCGGCGCGGCGGCCTTCTGGCCGGGCGCCGGTGGGAAGAGCTGATCAGATTGGCGGCGGGATCTTTTATTCCTGCTCGACGCGCAAGCGCGTCAGCAGGAGCGATTTGATCAGCCAGCGCCCGGCGAGCTTTTCGTAGGTCTCATGATAATGACCCATCCCATGCATCGTTTTGTGCCGCGCGCCCTCGGGCCACCAGATTAGGTCTTCCATCGACCAGATGCCTTTGGCCTGCGTGGTCGAAGTCACTTCGATCTCCGGCATGTGGCCGTGATGTACCGTGATTGCGGGTGCGACGGCTTGCTTGACCAGTGCCACGATATTGCCCGCTCCGGCCGCGCTCCAAACTTTCTTGTCCCCGCCCGGCGGCGTGTAGTCGGCGGTCGCGTCGGGCGCGAAGACCGCCGCGAAGCCGTCCCAATCCTTGGTGTCCATGCAGCGAAAATATCGCGCCTTGAGCTGCCGTAACTCCTCAATCGCGATCAGGCGTTCTATGTCGGTCATCGCAAATCCTCCGCCATTCCAGCAATGCGTCCAATTGCGGTATCTATACGATCACGCGAGACGGACGAAAAGTCCGAAGCCCGCGACGATCGTTGACGCAGAGCGCGTTTTGCACCGGCCGCGCGCGAGAATCGCGCGGCCTCGCAGGCGGGTGGATTAACCCATTGATCAGGAACGGCCGGAAGACGGCATCGGGAGAAGGTCTATGGAGCGGGCGCCCATAAACGGAATCGAGACAGCGTATGATCTACGGGGAGCGGGCACGCCGATCGTTATGATCCATGGCGCGCAAGGCGATCAGACCATGTTCGGCGGCCTGGCGTCGGCGTTTGCGGGAGAGTTTCGCGTCCTCACGTTCGATCAGCGCGGATCCGGGCTGAGCGATAAGCCCGACGTTGACTACAGCATTGCGATGCTCGCGGACGACACCGCGGCGCTGATGGATCATGTGGGTATCTCCGCGGCGCATATAATCGGTGTTTCGATGGGCGGGGCGATTGCCCAGGAGTTGGTCCTGCGCCACCCTGCCAAGGCCCGATCGCTGATCCTGGGATGCACCACGCCGGGTGGATCGCATGCTATTGCGGTCGGCGGCGGTGCGCTCGACGCCGCCTATTCGACGCGGCCGATGAGCGCGGATGAGCGCGGCCGCGCGCTAGCCGAGGCGGTCTTTACAAAAAGCTATCTCGCGCAACATCCCGAGATCGTCCCGGCGATGATCGCGGCGCGGCGCGATCGCCCGATTGATTCGGTTGCGCTGGCCCATCGGATGAAGGCGATGTTCGCACACGACACCTTCGAGCGGCTGGGACAGATCGAATGCCCGACCCTGGTAATCACCGGAAAGGACGACGCGCTGATTGCATGGGAGAATTCGCGCCTGCTCGCCGAGCATATTGCGCAGGCCGAGTTGGTGGTGCTCGAGCCGGCGGGACATTGCTTCTGGCTCGAGCGGCCCGACGAATCGGTCGCGGCGATTGCACGCTTTCTTCATGCGCACTAAGCCGCGACGCCATGTATTCGCCGATCGGTTGCGACCGCCGATGCGAGTCGTTATCTCACTGGGCAATGACCGGTCGTCAGGATCGCGCGCGCAAGCCGACACCTAGTCAATTGTCCCTTGGAGTGCCATAGGGCGGCGGCCGTGGAAAAAGAGCGGATTGCAAAATTTCTCGCGCGCGCCGGAGTTGCCTCGCGCCGCGATTCCGAGCGGCTGATCGATGCCGGTCGCGTGACGCTCAATGGCGCGATCGTTACCCATCCGGCGACGATGGTCGATTCCGACGACGCGCTGGCGGTCGACGGCCTGGCGATTGCGCTCGCGCAACGGACCAAAATCTGGCGCTATCACAAGCCCGCCGGATTGGTCACGACGGCTCGCGACCCGGAGGGACGCCCAACCGTCTTTGCCGCGCTGCCCAAGGAGTTGCCGCGGGTGGTCTCGGTCGGGCGCCTCGATATCAATACCGAAGGGTTGTTGCTGCTGACCAATGACGGGGCGCTCGCGCGCTACTTCGAACATCCGGCACAGGCGATGTCGCGCAGCTACCGTATCCGCGCTCACGGCCGGGCCGATCCGGCGGCGCTGGCCAGCTTGGCCCACGGAGTGACTATCGACGGCGTCCACTATCGGCCGATCCAGGCGTCGCTCGACAGCCTCCATGGCAGCAATAGCTGGCTGACGATGACCCTCAGCGAAGGCAAAAATCGCGAAATCAAAAAAATCCTCGAGCAGATGGACCTGCGCGTCACCCGCTTGATCCGGACCGGCTATGGGCCGTTTGAGCTCGGCAACTTGGAGCCGGGCGCGGCTGCCGAGGTTCCCGCCCGCTTGCTGAAAATCCTGGTACCGGGCTACTTTGCACGCGCGCAGCGGTCCTGATTGGCTTTCTCCACACCGCTCATAATTGTAACGTGCGTCACAACGCCGGCACCGTTGAAGCCGAAGGCTCATCGGATCATATCGACGCCGAATGCCGGCCAACCCTCCGGAGGCCCACATGAAACGTGGTCACCAGCCATCGTTTGTCTTCGCATTCGTGTTCGCGCTCACGATGATCGGCGCGCCAATCGCACGCGCGCAACAAAGCGGTCCGCCGACGCCTCCTTCGGCTTATTTCACGGTCGTACCGCTCAAGGGTGTGAGCGCTGCGATCGTTCGCGCCAATGCCGCTGCCGCCGCCAGCATACCCTTGTGGACCTATTCGATTACCTCGCCGGTCAACGGCTTGAATTATTCCGGTAGTATGGTCGGCCGCAGTCCGTACTTTCATGGCGCCCGGACGACCGGTATTCCGACTTACATAGTTCCCGTGATTATCAAGATGCCCGATGGCGGCGTTTTCGACCCGACGGTTGCCGACACGGCCTGCTCGCCGGCCGGCACACCGCTCTCGCTGGCGGATAATTCACCAGTGCTGCAATCGGCGCAATATCCGATGAATGGAATCGACGTCGGTAGCGGTCAGTACGACGACCTGTTTCAGCGCGCGAATTTCTGGAACGACGTCAACGTAACCGGCGATAGTTACCACACCAGGTTGAATGCGATCACGCTGAAGGCGGTGGTGGTAAATGTGCCATCGGGCGACGGCACCACGAATTCCGCGTCGCTCTATGGCGGATGCGGCAAAATCGGCGTGATGAATTTCAACTGGTTCGATCCGTATGTGCAAAGCACTCTTCTGCCCTCGCTGGCGGCGCAGGGCGTCGGGCCGACGAATTTGCCAATTTTTCTGCTCTACAACGTAGTAATGAGCAACGGCACTCCAAGTCTCACCGGTAGCTGCTGCATTCTCGGCTATCATGCGGCGGTTTATACCTCGGCCCTGCAAACCTACATACCGGTGGATTACGACACTACCGGGATATTCGTTGGTACCGGCAATATCTCGGCGATGAGTCACGAGGTCGGCGAATGGATGGATGATCCGACCGGCACCAATTCGACACCGGCCTGGGGGCATACGGGGCAGGTAAGCAGTTGCCAAAGTAATCTCGAGGATGGCGATCCATTGAGCGGCACGCTCTTTCCCGGCGTGCTGATGCCGAACGGGGTCGTCTATACGCCTCAGGAACTCGTCTTTTTCTCATGGTTTTTTCGTCAATCCCCGTCAATTGGGTCGGGCGGCTACTACTCAAACAATGAGGCATTCGCATCGAGCGCCGGTGCGGTATGCCAGTAGCGCCAGCCGGATCGAAATCTCATGCGAGCAACCAGGTATCAGTAGTGAATCGTGAAGTTACGCACAAGATAGCGTCCCGCAGGCGAGAGTATGGGCGCAGCATGTTCCAGTCCGTACCTGCACCGCAATCGAATCGAGGGGCCACAATGACTAATCGCGTTCGTCTCTTCGGGCTGCTGGCGCTCATCGCGGCGACCGTGTCGCCTGACTTCACCGCCTGGGCGGATTCGATGGTCGTGGTATCGTCCCAGGCGGCGCAGAACGCGAACGATTCGATCAGTTGGTCCCAACTGGGTGCCGATGCGGCTTTGCTGGGCGCCAGCTTTAACGTGGTGTCCGCCCACTCGGTGGTCACCGTGACACTGACGGGGCCTAATAGCCTCGTTTCAGTCGCGTGCCCGGCGAGTTCATGCAGTTGGAGCGGCACCGGCATCACGCCGCTGGATACGCTTATCTGGACTGCGGACGCCGGCAACGCCGGCAACGGTCCGCTGACGGTGGCATTCAGTACGGCGGTCGCCGGGGCTGGCGCCCTGATCCAGGCGGACGGCCCGGCAAAGTTCACCGCGCAAATTCAGGCCTTCAACGGAACCTCATCGCTCGGCGCGTTTTCGATCACCAGCGACGCCGCTGGTGACGCCACCTACATTGGTGTCGCCGACAATTCGGGCGCCAACATCACCTCCGTGGTCTTCAGCCTGACGAGTTGCCAGGGCGCCTGCTCGGACTTCGCGCTCGACACCGTGTACGCCAGCACGAGTGGCGCATCGCCCACGCCGACGACGACCGCAACCGCCACGGTGACGGCGACACCTACGCGGACGGCAACACCGACGCCGACGCGGACGCCAACACCCACGCGGACGGCAACACCGACACCCACGCGGACCCCGACACCCACGCGGACGCCAACCCCGACGCCGACGGCGGTCGCTGATACGGTGCTAGCGGTGTCACCGACCAGTCTCGGCTTCGGTTCTGAGACCGATGGCCGGGCCACTATATCCAGGACGATTACGGTGACGAACTCGGGCTCGGGATCCGCGGTAATCGGCAAGGTCACGATTGCACTGCCGTTTCGCATCACTTCCGATAGTTGTTCGGGTCGTACTATCGCCAAGGGCCGCAAGTGCGGCGTGGCGGTCGATTTTGCTCCAACCGCGGCGGGAGGATACTCGTACACGCTCTCGATTCCTTATAACGGAACGGCGCCGGCCAAAGTCCTGCTGACGGGAACCGGAGTCGCTGCCGTCAACACGCGGCTCGGAGTCGCCGAATGATCCGGCCGCGCGCAGGGCCGCGCGCGGCGCCGCTCTGCGCTAGCGGGGCAGTCACGGATCGCGACGGGCGGCGCCGTTTGGGCGGTTGGCGGATTTCCGGACGGACGTGTATAAACGGCGACGAAGCAGCTAACTATCCACCGTAATTGTCGGGAGGGAACCACCATGCGTGCCACCGTGATGCGCAATAAGCAATTGGTCGTAGCCGAGGTCGCGACGCCTGAACCGGGCCCCGGCGAGGCGCTGGTCAAAACGCTCGCTTGTGGAATCTGTGGCTCCGACCTGCACGCGCTCAAACATGCCGAGCGGCTGGTCGAACTCGCAAAGCGCTCGGGCGGCCCGTTCGTGATGGACCTGAAGCGCGACATCGTGATGGGCCACGAATTCTGCGCCGAGGTGGTCGATTACGGCCCTTCATCCGATCGCCCGCATAAGGTCGGTACGCGGGTCTGCGCGATGCCGGTGCTGTTGCGGGCGAGCGGCATGGAAACGGTCGGCTATTCCAACGACAATCCCGGCGGCTATGGCGAGTTTATGCGGCTGACCGAGCGCCTGATGCTGCCCGTGCCCAACGGCCTTTCGACCGAGCGTGCGGCGCTGACCGAACCGCTGGCGGTGGGTTACCATGCGGTGGAAAAGGCGCGGGTGGGCGGCGACGATGTGCCGCTGGTCATCGGCTGCGGACCGGTCGGGCTGTCCGTGATCGCCGCGCTCAAGCTCAAGGGCGTGCATCCGATTGTCGCCGCCGATTTCTCGCCGCGCCGCCGCCGGCTGGCGCAGGAGATGGGCGCCGACGTGGTAATCGATCCGAAAGAGCAATCGCCGTTCGAGAGCTGGCGCGCGATGGCCGCCTATAGCGATCCGTCAAAGGCGCCGCAGTTGCCGCCGTGGCTGCCCGGCCCGGCGCTGCGCCCGGCGGTGATCTTCGAATGCGTCGGCGTGCCGGGCGTGATCGACTCGATCATGACCGCGGCGTCCGCCAACGCCCGCATGATCGTCGTCGGGGTCTGCATGGAGAAAGATACTTTCGAGCCGATGTTCGGCATCAACAAGGAACTGAATATCCAGTTCGTCCTCGGCTACAATGGTGAGGAATTTGCCACCACAC